>JAFAZM010000105.1 GCA_019239785.1 Sphingomonadaceae bacterium | reverse complement strand
CGACGGCATGGAGCCGCTTGCAAAAGCCATTGAAGGCCAGGTCGATTTGGCGCATGTGCCCGACGCGGCGGCGGCCATACCGCTTGCGCGCGCAGCGATCGCCCCGGGCGACGCGATGCTCGTCAAGGGCTCCAACTCCATCGGCCTGGCGGCGCTCGTCGAAGCGCTGGCGGGCGGGACCGACTGATGTTTCTTTGGATCGCAGAGCAATTAGGCTACCCGGGGGCGCTCAACCTCATCCGCTACATCACCTTCCGCGCCGGCGCCGGCGCGGCGACGGCCCTGTTCCTCGGCCTGCTGATCGGGCCGAAATTCATCGGCTGGCTGCGGGTGCGCCAGGGCAAGGGCCAGCCGATCCGCGACGACGGCCCGCTCTCCCACCTCGCCAAGCGCGGCACGCCGACGATGGGCGGGCTGATGATCCTGACCTCGGTCGCGGTCTCGATGCTGCTCTGGATGGACCTGCACAACAAGTTCGTCTGGGCGTGCCTCTTCATCACCATCGGCTTCGGGATGATCGGCTTCCTCGACGATTACGACAAGGTGAAGAAGCGCCACCATGCCGGCATCTCCGGCCGGATGCGGCTGCTCGCCGAGTTCCTCGTCGCCGGGATCGGCTGCGGCGTGATCACCTGGGGGGCGGGCACCGACCTCTACATCCCCTTCTACAACGGGCCGGTGATCGACCTGCACGCTTTCTACGTCGTCTTCGCCGCCTTCGTCGTCGTCGCCTTCGGCAATGCGGTGAATTTGACCGACGGGCTGGACGGGCTGGCGACGATGCCGGTGATCATCGCAAGCCTGGCCTTCGTGATCATCGCCTATCTGGTCGGCAATGCGAAGTTCGCCTCCTATCTCGGCATCCCGCACGTGCTCGGCGTCGGCGAGCTGACCGTGCTCTGCACCGCGATCATCGGCGCCGGCCTCGCCTTCCTCTGGTTCAACGCACCGCCCGCCGCGGTCTTCATGGGCGACACCGGCAGCCTGGCGCTCGGCGGCGCGCTCGGCGCGATCGCGGTCGCCTGCCGGCACGAGATCGTGCTCGGGATCGTCGGCGGCCTGTTCGTGCTGGAGGCGATGTCGGTGATCATCCAGGTCATCGTCTACAAGCGCACCGGCAAGCGCGTCTTCCGCATGGCCCCGATCCACCACCATTTCGAGCAGCTCGGCTGGTCGGAGCCGACCGTGGTAATCCGCTTCTGGATCGTCGCCTTCGTCCTGGCGCTGGCCGGACTGGCCACGTTGAAGCTGCGGTGATCACGAGCCCCGCCTTCAGCGGCAAACGCTACGCCGTGCTCGGCCTGGCGCGCTCGGGCCTGGCCACCGTCGAGGCGCTGCTCGCGAGCGGCGCCCGGGTGACGGCGTGGGACGACCGCGAGGATGCGCGGGCCAAGGCGAAGGACGCAGCCTCCAAGCTCCACCCCGGGACGGGGAGGGGGACCATGCGCAGCATGGTGGAGGGGGCTCCGAACCTGGCACAGCCCCCCCTCCACCATTCGCCTGCGGCGAACGGTCCCCCTCCCCGTCCCGGGGAGGATTTGCTCGAAATCGCCGATCCGCTCACGATCGACCTTACCGGCTATGACAGCGTCGTCGTTTCCCCCGGCGTGCCCCTCAACAAGCACCCGATCGCCGCCCACGCCGCGAAGGCCGGCGTGCCCGTCATCGGCGACATCGAGCTTTTCGCCCAAGCCCGCCCCAGCCTGCCGCCGCACAAGGTGGTCGGCATCACCGGCACCAACGGCAAATCGACGACGACCGCGCTGATCCACCACATCCTCGAGACCGCCGGCATCCCCACCGAGATGGGCGGCAATATCGGCCTCCCGATCCTCGCCCAGGACCCGCTGCCCGCGGGCGGCATCTATGTGCTGGAGCTATCGAGCTACCAGATCGACCTGACCTACAGCCTCGACTGCGACGTCGCAGTCCTGCTCAATGTCACCCCGGATCATCTCGATCGTTACGAGAGTTTCGAAGCGTATCGCGGTTCCAAGCTTCGCCTGTTCGAAATGCAGTCGCGTGCTGGAGCTGCTATCCTGTTCGGGCACGATGACCAAGCCGATCCGGAAGCGATGACCTTGTACCTTCCAGCCTTGGTCGAGGCTGTGATCGGTCACGAAGCGATCACGGAATTTCAGAATGAGCTCGAACGCGCGCAGGGGAATTGGCCCGCGCTCCAAGGGCCTCATAACCTTCAGAATGTGAGGGCAGCGGCAGCCGCGGCTCAGGTCCTCGGCGTTGAGGCGGATATCATAGGTCGAAGCCTCCGCACCTATCCCGGCCTCCCCCACCGCATGCAGCGCGTCGCCGAGAAGAACGGCATCCTCTTCATCAACGACAGCAAGGCGACCAACCCGGACAGCACCGCGCCGGCGCTCGCCGCTTATCCGTATATCCACTGGATTGTCGGTGGGCGGGCCAAGACCGATAGCCTGGGGCCGTGCGAGGCGCAGCTCGGCCATGTCCGCGCCGCCTACACGATCGGCGAATCAGGCCCGATGTTCGCGCGTCTGCTCGAGGGAAGGGTCCCGGTCACTGAGTCCGGCGTGCTGCCCGCGGCGGTGAGCGACGCCGCCCGCGCGGCGGCACCGGGCGAGGTGGTCCTGCTTTCGCCGGCCTGCGCCTCGTTCGACCAGTTCCGCGATTATGAGGCCCGCGGCGAGGCGTTCCGCGCCGCGGTGGAGGCTTTGGCATGAGCAGCGCACCGCCCATCCGCAAGACCCTGGCGCCGCGCCTCGGCCGCTCGGACCGCAGCGCGCTCGGCCGCTGGTTCTGGGAGATCGACAAGGTCCTGCTGGTCCTGGTCTCGGTGCTGATCGTGATCGGCCTGATCGCGGTCGCCGCAGCCTCGCCGGCGGCCGGCCAGCGTTATTCCGGCACCGGCTTCACCCTGCCGCCGCTTTATTATTTCTACCGCCAGCTGATGTGGATCGCGCTTGCGGTGCCGGTGATGATCGCGGTCTCGATGCTGCCCAAGCCGACCGCGCGGCGGCTCTCGATCCTCGGCGCGATCTTCTTCATCGCCTGTCTGTTCCTGGTGCCGATCGTCGGCGTCGAGGTGAACGGCGCACGGCGCTGGCTCGGCGCCGGCTTCGCCCAATTCCAGCCTTCGGAATTCCTGAAGCCCTTGTTCATCGTCACCATCGCCTGGCTGCTGAGCTTCAAGGAGAAGGACAAGGCGCTCCCCGTCGTGCCGCTGACCGCGGTGCTGACCGGGATCGTCGCCTTGCTGCTGATGCGCCAGCCGAACCTCGGCGAGACGGTGATCTTCGTCTCGGCCTGGGTGGTGCTGGTGATGCTCTCGGGCGCGCCGATGCGGATGCTCTACATGCTCGGCGCCGCCGGCATCCTGCTGCTTGTCCTCGCTTATCTCTTCTATCCGGTGGCGACCCAGCGGATCGACGGCTTCCTGTTCGAGCAGGGCGACCAGTATCAGGTGGAATCGGCGCTGCGGACGCTGACCGCCGGCGGCCTGTTCGGCGCCGGGCCCGGCGCCGGCATCCGCAAATTCTCGCTGCCCGAGCCGCACACCGATTACATCTTCTCGGTGATCGGCGAGGAGTTCGGGATCATCGCCTGCCTCGCCATCGCGATCCTCTACATGACGATCGTCGTGCGCGTGCTCGTCCGCCTGCTGAACGAGGAGGACAAGTTCCTCGTCCTCGCCACCGCCGGGCTGGTCACCCAGTTCGGGCTGCAGGCCTTGATCAACATGGCGGTCAACGTCCACCTCGCCCCGTCCAAGGGCATGACCCTGCCGTTCATCTCCTATGGCGGCTCCTCGATGATCGCGCTTGCGATGGGCTTCGGGCTGCTGCTCGCCTTCAGCCGCAGGAACCCGCATCTGCACGGTTCGCCTTATGTGGTGCGGTGGAGGAGCGGGAAATGATGGTACGGCGCTCGACCTCTATTTCTTCCCTCTCCCTTGAGGGGAGAGGGTTGCGCAGCCTTAGCGAGCCCCTTGGCGAGCTTAGGCGGAGCTGGGTGAGGGTGACAGCGTTGGAGATCATCCACCGCCGCCCATGCCCTCACTCTCCCGCCGCTGCGCGGCGGGCCCCTCCCTCTCCCCAAATGGGAGAGGGGAAATGGTGATGTCGAGCCATTACGTCCTCGCCGCTGGCGGCACGGGGGGACATATGATCCCCGCCCATGCGCTTGCCGAGGAGCTGCTGGCGCGCGGGCATCGCGTCGCCCTGATCACCGACGATCGCGGCGCGCGCATCCCGGGCCTGTTCGACAATGTCCAGGTCCACATCCTCCCGGCCGGGCGGCTCGGCGGCGGGCCGGCGGGCTGGTTCCGGGCGGCGCGCAACATCATGACCGGGCGGGCGATGGCGCTCCGCCTCTACGAGACCTTCCTGCCCTCGGCGGTGATCGGCTTCGGCGGCTACCCGGCCTTCCCGGCCTTGCTCGCCGGCCGGCGCGAGCGGATCCCGACTTTGCTGCACGAGCAGAATGCGGTGCTCGGCCGGGTCAACCGGCTGATGGCGGGCCGCGTCGATGCGATCGCCACCGCTTATGACAAGGTCCAGCGCCTGCCGCCCAAGGCCGAGCCAAGGGTCCATCTCATCGGCAATCCGGTCCGCGACGAGGTGCTTGCGCTCCGCGACCAGCCTTATCCGGCCCTGAGCGAGGACGGCATCTTCCGCGTGCTCGTCACCGGCGGCAGCCAGGGCGCCTCGATCCTCTCGGACGTGGTCCCGGCCGGCCTTGCCCTGCTCCCCGAGCATTTCCGCCGCCGCCTGCAGGTCACCCAGCAATGCCGGGCCGAGGATATCGACCGGGTACGCGCCGCTTATGCCGGGCTCGGCATCCCCGCCGACCTCGCCACCTACCTGCCGGACCTGCCGGAGCGGCTCGCCTGGTCGCATCTCGTCATCGGCCGCGCCGGCGCCTCCACCATCGCCGAGCTGACCGCGGCCGGCCGTCCGGCGATCCTGGTGCCGCTGCCGAGCGCGACCGACGACCATCAGACCTTCAACGCGAAGGAGATGGCCAAGGCCGGCGGCGCGCGGGCGATCGCGCAGTCGAGATTCACGCCGGTCGAGCTCGCCAAGCAGATGCAGAAGCTCGGCCTCGAACCGGCCGCGCTCGCCAAGGCCGCCGCCCGCGCCAGGGCGGTCGGCCGGCCGCACGCCGCCAGGGACCTCGCCGACCTGGTCGAGCGGACCGGGCGCGATCCCGGCACCGATCCGCTCGCGGTGCGCCGGGCCTTGCTGCGGCCGCTGCCCCAGGGCATGCCGGCGGGGGCGCCGGCATGAGGGGCGTCGGCACCGACATCGGCACGATCCATTTCGTCGGCATCGGCGGCATCGGCATGTCCGGCATCGCCGAGGTGATGCACATCCTGGGCTACAAGGTGCAGGGTTCGGACGTCGCCGAGGGCTATGTCGTCGAGGGGCTGCGCAAGCTCGGCATCCCGGTCGCGATCGGCCACAAGGCCGAGAATCTCGGCGACGCCGCGGTGGTGGTGATCTCGACCGCGATCAAGAAGACCAATGCCGAGGTCGAGGCGGCCTATGAGCGGCGCATCCCGGTCGTCCGCCGCGCCGAGATGCTCGCGGAGCTGATGCGGCTCAAGCTCACCGTCGCGGTCGCCGGCACCCACGGCAAGACCACGACGACCTCGATGGTCGCGGCCCTGCTCGACGCCGGCGGCATTGACCCGACCGTGATCAACGGCGGCATCATCAACGCCTACGGCTCCAACGCCCGGCTCGGCAGCTCGGACTGGATGGTGGTCGAGGCGGACGAGAGCGACGGCTCCTTCCTGCGGCTCGACGGCACGATCGCGGTGGTGACCAATATCGATCCCGAGCATCTCGATCATTATGGCGGCTTCGATCAGGTGAAGGACGCCTTCGTCGCCTTCATCGAGAACGTGCCCTTCTACGGCGCCGCTCTGCTCTGCGTCGACCATCCCGAGGTGCAGTCGATCATCCCGCGGCTGCGCGACCGCAGGATCGTCACCTACGGCTTCGCCGCCCAGGCCGACGTGCGCGGCGACAATGTCCGGCCCTGGCCCGGGGGCAACCGTTTCGACGTCTCCCTGCGCGACCGCACCGGCGAGGTCCGCACCATCGCCGACGTCGACCTGCCGATGCCCGGCCGCCACAATGTCCAGAATGCGCTCGCCGCGATCGGCGTCGCCGCCGAAATGGGCATTCCCGACGCGGTGATCCAGCGCGGCTTCGCCACCTTCGACGGGGTCAAGCGCCGTTTCACCAAGGTCGGCGAGGTCGACGGCGTCACCATCATCGACGATTACGGCCACCATCCGGTCGAGATCGCCGCCGTCCTCTCGGCGGCGCGCGAGGGCGCGCAGGGCCGGGTGATTGCCGTGGTCCAGCCGCACCGCTACACCCGCCTGCGCGACCTGATGACCGAGTTCCAGGGCGCCTTCAACGACGCCGACCTCGTCCTGGTCGCCCCGGTCTATCCGGCCGGCGAGGAGCCGATCGAGGGGGTGGACAACGAAGTCCTGGTCGAGGGGATGAAGCAGCGCGGCCATCTCGGCGCCGCCGTCGTGGCCGACGCCGACGACGTCTGCCGCCAGCTCACCCATCTCGCCGCGCCCGGCGACATGGTGATCTGCCTCGGCGCCGGCGACATCACCAAATGGGCGGCGGGCCTGGCCGACGGCATCGGCAAGGCGAGGCGGGCCGCATGAGCGCGGTCGCGACCCTTCCCCGCGTCCGCGGCCGGCTCACCGCCGAAGCGCCGCTCGCCCCGCTGGTCTGGTTCAAGTCGGGCGGCAAGGCGGAATGGCTGTTCGAGCCCGCCGACGCCGACGACCTCTCCGATTTCCTCGCAGGGGTCGATCCCGAGGTGCCGGTGATGGCGCTCGGCCTCGGCTCCAACCTGATCGTCCGCGACGGCGGCGTGCCTGGCGTGGTCGTGCGGCTCGGCAAGCCGTTCGCCACCGTCGAGAAAGTGGACGCGACGAGCCTGCGCTGCGGCGGCGGCGCCAGCGGCATCCTCGTCTCCTCGACCGCGCGCGACGCCGGCATCGGCGGGGTCGAGTTCCTGCGCTCGATCCCGGGCACGGTCGGCGGCTTCGTTCGGATGAACGGCGGCGCCTATGGCCGCGAGGTGAAGGACATATTGGTCGAGTGCGAAATCGTGCTCCGCAGCGGCCGGACGCAGCGGCTCGGGCTCGAGGAGCTCGGCTATTCCTACCGGCACAGCGCGCTGCCGGAAGGCAGCGTCGTCGTCAGCGCCACCTTCCGCGGGCGTCCGGAGGCGCCGGAAGCGGTCCAGGCCGAGATGGACCGGATCGCCGCCGCCCGCGAGGCCTCGCAGCCTTTGCGCAGCCGCACCGGCGGCTCCACCTTCAAGAACCCGCCGGGCGGCAAGGCCTGGCAGGCGATCGACGCCGCTGGCTGCCGCGGCCTGCGGATCGGCGACGCCCAGGTCTCGGAGAAGCATTGCAACTTCCTGCTGAACCTCGGCGGCGCGAGCTCGGCGGAGATCGAGGAATTGGGCGAGGAGGTGCGGCGCCGCGTGAAGGCGGACAGCGGAGTCCAGCTCGAGTGGGAGATCCAGCGCGTGGGGGTCGGCGTATGAGCCCCACCCAAACCGTTCGGGCTGAGCCTGTCGAAGCCCTTTTCTTGTCTTGCGGCCGAAAAGAAGGGGAGGGCTTCGACAAGCTCAGCCCGAACGGTGTTTGTGCTGGAGTTCCGAATGCTTGAGCCGCTTCACATCGCGGTCCTCATGGGCGGCTGGTCCGCCGAGCGGGAGGTCTCCCTCGTCACCGGCAACGGCGTCGCCGATGCGCTGGAGAGCCGCGGCCATCGGGTCACCAGGATAGACATGGACCGCAACGTCGCCGCGCGGCTCGCGGACCTCAGCCCCGATGTCGTCTTCAACGCGCTGCACGGCACGCCGGGCGAGGACGGCAGCGTGCAGGGGATGATGGACCTGATGGGCCTGCGCTACACCCATAGCGGGCTGGAGACGTCGGTGATCGCGATCGACAAGGAGCTCACCAAGATGGTGCTCGTCCCCCACGGCATCCGCATGCCGGTGGGGCGGATCGTCGACAGCGAGAGCCTCTACGCCGCCGACCCGCTGCCGCGGCCCTATGTGCTGAAGCCGGTCAACGAAGGCTCCTCGGTCGGCGTCGCGATCGTCAAGGAGGGCGGCAATTACGGCGATCCGATCGCGCCCCACACTAAGGGGCCGTGGCAGGAGTTCGACCGGCTGCTCGCCGAGCCGTTCATCCCCGGCCGCGAGCTCACTGTCGCGGTGCTGAACGACGAGGCTTTGGCGGTCACGGAGCTGCGCCCGAAGTCCGGCTTCTACGACTATGACGCCAAATATACCGAGGG
>JAFAZM010000043.1 GCA_019239785.1 Sphingomonadaceae bacterium | reverse complement strand
GAAGGCTATGCCGATCTGATCGGTGTCAGGGTGAACGAGCCTTGGTCCGATCTCTACCTTGCCGATGTCGAGGCGGTCGCGCCGCTGGCGATCGACGTCCTGGTCACCGCGAAGCTGGAAGCGGTCGACGAGCTCTTCCCGGCCGTGCACGCGCTGCGCCGCGCAGTGCGTGCGGACGGGCGCGAACGGTCGATCATGGCGGGGATCGAATCCGTCCGCGGCATCGCCCGCGCGGCGCAATTGTTCGGCGCCTATCCCGAGGTCCGCAGCATGTACTGGGGCGCCGAGGACTTCATTGCCAGCATGAGTGGGATCCGCACCCATGCCGGCCAGGAGATCCAGGTCGCCCGCTCGCTTGCCGTGCTTCATGCGAAGGAGGCGGGCCTGGCAGCCTTCGACCACCCGATCGCCGACGTGCGCAACGACGCGCTGTTCCGCAGCGATGCCGAGCTCGGCCGCCAGATGGGCTTCGACGGAAAGGTCTGCCTGCTGCCGCGGCAGGTGGAGATCGCCCACGAGGTCTACACGCCGTCGACGGCGGACGTGGACCATGCGCGCAGGCTGCTCGCCGCCTATGACGAAGCGACCGCGCGAGGCATAGGCACGATCGACTTCGAAGGCATGCATGTCGACGGGCCGCTGCTCAAGCGGGCGCGGCAGACCATCGCGCTGGCCGAGGCTTAGATCGTCGCGAGCCGGCTGGAGTCAGCCGGCAAACCGGTAATGGGGAAAACAGGACGAGGGGCCATCTCCGGTGAGGGAGGCCTCAGTCTCTGCCCGTCATACTGAGGTTCGGCTGCCAGCCGAGCACCAGCGACATCTCCCTGCCGACCTGGCGCACCTCCTCGGCATATTTCTTGCCGAGCGAGCGCGCCCGCATCGCCGGCGCGCCGATCGAGACGGCGGCTCTCACCCGGCCCGAAGCATCGAAGACCGGGGCGGCGAACGCGCCGACGCCTTCGCTATGCTCCTCGATCGCCGCCGCGACGCCGTCCTTACGGATCTCGTCGAGCCGCTTCAGCAGCTCGTCCCGGTCGGTGATCGAGCGCGACGCCCGCGCGGCGAGCTTCACCGTCTTCAAATAGGATTTGATGAAGGCCTCGTCCTGGAAGGCGAGCATGGCGCGGCCGATCGCGGTCGAATGGAGCGGCCGCTTGACGCCGATGAAGTTGGAGAAGCGGATCGTGCGCTGGCATTCGACCTTGTCGATATACACGGCCGAACGGCCGTCCTCGGCGAGCTCGGCGAGCATCGCCGTCTCGTCGCAGCGGGTCATCAGCTTGGTCAGCAGATCGTGGACGGCATAGGGAAAGGGCACCGCGACCGCGATCCGCGAGCTCAGCCGGAGCGCCGCCTCGCCGAGCCGGTAGAGGCCCTGGTGATTGACGACGTATTTCGCATCGGCGAGCGCTCGCAGCAGGTTGAGGACGCTGGTCATCGGAAGGTCGAGGCGCTCGCAAAGGCGGACGAGCGGAAGGCCGACCGGGGCATTGGCCAGTTCCTCCAATATGTTCATCACCCTCAGCGGCGAGCGCGGCAGTCCCGTCGAGCTCGCCTGCTTCTCCTTCGCTGCCTTCGTCTTCGGCGATGCCACAGGCCGTTATCCTTTTGCTGAATTCGATGAGCCCCGCCGGCATTCATAAGCCGGCCGTGCTCGCAAGGCGACATCTGTTGCACTCGACCCGCGACGGTGGCCGAGCGACGCCATTTCAGGCTCGGGCGGCACGCAGGAGATCTAGCCGCACGTCGATCAGCAGCGGCCGGGTGCGCTTCCGGATCGCCTCGGCGGCCGCCGTCCAGTCGGTGTCCGCCCTGATCGCGAGGCCCTCGCCCCCGAGGGCCGTCGCGACCGTCGCGAAGTCGGGCCAGTCGAAGGCGATCAGGCCCGGATCCATTGCCCCGTCAGGATAGCGGCGCCGGTATTTCTCGACCTCCGCGCCGTAGGCGCGATCGTTGCAGATGACGACGACGAGATCCGCGCCGTGCCGGACGGCGGTGTTGAACTCGGCGAGGCCGCCATGCATGAACCCGCCGTCGCCGCTCAGGAGGACGACCGGACGGCCGGGCGCAGCATGCGCGGCTCCGATCGCGTGAGCGAGACCGAGGCCGATCGAGCCGAAATCCACCGTCGACAGGAAGGAATCCGGCCCGCGCACCCGCATCCGCGTCCAGACCTTCACGACGAAGCGGCCGGCGTCAGTCACGAGCACACGGTCCTCGGGGAGGATCTCCTCCAGCCGCCGAAGCGCCTCTTCATAGGCGCCGTCCGAGTCGACGCCGGCGGCTTGACCGTCGGCGGCGAGCCTTTCCCTCAGCGCCTCGCCTCGGAAGCCGGAAGCCGGGATCTCGGCCTCGTCGAGCCAATGGTGGAAGAGCTCGGCCACGCCGGCGGGATCGCCGACGACGCCTGCGTCGGGCAGGAAATGCTTGCCGATCTCGGCCGGCTCCAGATTGACCTGGACGATCCGCTTGCCCTTGCGGAAGGCGCCGTTCGACATTGTCTTGTCGTTGAGGCTCGCGCCGAAGGCGATCAGGCAGTCGCTTTCCATGATCGTCTCCACCGCCGCAGGCGCGCTCAACGTGCCGAACAGGCCGAGATCGCAATCCTCGCCGCGGAACAGATCCTTGGCCTTCAGCGTCGTCGCGAGCGGCGCCTCGATCCGCGCCGCCAGCTTCAGGATGGCCTGCCGCGCCGCCGGACCGGCCGCGCCCCGTCCGGCGAGGACGAGCGGCCGCTTTGCGGCGGCGATGATCCCGATCGCATTGTCGAGATCCTCGCTGGCCGCGACCACCGCACGGCTTTCCGGTATCCGGGCCACGATCGGCCGAAAATCCTGGGCCTCCTGCCAATCGAGATGGTCCGGCACGTCGAGCGCGATCGGGCGCCGCTCGGCGATCGCCCGGTGCAGCGCCCGCGCCACGTCCTGCGCCACGGTGCGCGGCGAGCGAAGCTGTTCGAAGCCGGCGCCGGCGGCGATCGCAAAGCCGCGCTGGGCGACATGCTGGCTATGGCCGATATCCTGGGTGTCGCCGCAGAGCAGCAGCATCGGCACGGAGGCTCTGACGCCATGGACCAGAGCGGTCGCCGTGTTGACCATTCCGGGGCCGTGGGTGACGCTGCAGACGCCGATCCGTCCGGCCAGCGCGGCATAGCCGATCGCCATGAACGCGGCGCCGGCCTCATGCCCGGCGGCGACGAAGCAGCCGCCGCAGTCGCGCACGAAGCTGTCGATCATGAACATGTTGGCATCGCCGACCAGGCCGAAGATCGTGTCCACGCCGTTCGCCGCAAGCGCGCGCGCGATCGCCTGGTGCACCTTGAGTGGCGGCTCCGCCGGCATCTTTCCCTCCGATCCTTCCAGGCTGCTCCGATGCCCGATCGCGTTTTCCGAATATTGAATATTATTCTGAAAATCTATGAACAGGTGAGGAATCTGTCAACGCCTGCCCATTTCGTCCTGCGCCGCGACCGGAGGAGCGTCCGGGGGCGAAGGACCGCCGGCGGCAGACAGCCGCTCGAGCGTCGCCGGGTCCAACCGTATCATGAAGGCGCCGAGCGCCTCGCGCAATTGTTCGAGATCGTTGACCGCGACGATCGGCGCGGTCACGCCTGGCTGCGCAACGAGCCAGGCGAGCGCGACCTGGCCCATGGTTGCGCCAGCCGCGGCGGCGACCTCGGCGAGCGCGTCGAGGATGCGCAGGCCCCGGGCGTCGGCCGCTGCGTCCAGGGGTGGGCGCCACTGGCTTTGCGCGCGCTGAACCTTCGTGCGGTAATGCCCGGTCAGGAAGCCCTGGGCGAGGGCGCTGTAGCAGAGCACGCCCAGTCCCTCGCGCAGGCAGAGAGACTGGAGCCCGCCTTCGAACCCCTCCCGGTCGCGCAGATTGTAGCGCGGCTGGAGGCTCTGATAGCGTGACAGCCCCCGCGCGTCGCTGACCGCGAGGGCTTCGGCGAGCCGTGGCGTCGCGTGGTTCGAGGCGCCGATCGCGCGCACCTTGCCGCCCCTCATCAGCCGGTCATGCGCCTCCAGCGTCTCCTCGAGCGGCGTGCCTGGATCGTCCAGGTGGGACTGGTATAGATCCACATGATCGGTCTGCAGGCGCGCGAGGGAGCCTTCGACCGCACGTTCGATATGTTGCGCGCTGAGATCCGATCCCCAGCCGCTGCGGCCGAAACCCGGCCGGCCAGGCTTCGGCGGCGTCGAGCCGACCTTGGTGGCGAGGACGATACGGTCACGGCCGCCGCGCGCCTTCAGCCAACGCCCGATCATCCTTTCGGATTCGCCGCCCTGATGGCCGGGCACCCAGCAGCTATATTGGTCAGCGGTGTCGATCGCATTGAAGCCCGCGTCGAGGAAGGCATCGAGGATAGCGAAGGAGGCCGCTTCGTCGGCGGTCCAGCCGAGGACGTTGCCGCCGAGCATCAGCGGCGCGATCGCCAGGCCGGAACGGCCTATCTCCCTACGGTCCATCCGCCGGCTCAGGATTGCGAAGCGGCCGGTGCCGAATGGCCGGCAAGGCGCGGGACCAGGGCGATCATTGCGGCCGCGCCGACGGCGAGCGCGCCGATCATGAAGGCGAAGCCGCCGGCAAAGGTCCCGCTGGCGGCGACCAGGAACCCGACCGCGCCCGGCGCGATCACGGGCCCGAGCTGGCCCACCGTGCTCGACGCCGCCGAATAGGTGGCGCGATAGGCCGGCGGCGCGAGATCGAGCACCGTCGCACCGATCGAGGCCGAGCAGCCGAACAGGAAGAAGGCCGCGGCGGACAGGCCGACCAGGCAGGAGACCAGGCTCTCGGCCTGGAAGGCAAGGTATAGCGACATGCTGGCGATCAGGAGGAAGCAGGCCATCATCTGAGGTCGGCGGCGGTGCAGCCAGGTGCTGCCGAGCCAGCCCCCGAGCACCAGGCCGGCGAAGCCAAAGACATAGGGAATGCCGCCGAGCGGGCCGAGCGAGGCCAGATCGATCTGGTGGGCTTGCACCAGATACGTGGGCATCCAGCCAACATAGCCCCAGAAGGCGATATTGTAGCCGAGAAAGGCGACCGAGATCAGCCAGAGGCCGGGATCGCCGAGGATCCGTGCGAACGACGCGGCCGTAAGCACACGCTCGCCCCCCGGCGTCGCGTATTCGGCGGAAGCTGCCGGAATCGCCCACCGGCTGCACAGCGCGGCGGCCAGGGCCGGCACCGTCATGACCGCGAACATGGTGCGCCAGCCGCCGCTGGAGACGAGCGCCCCCACCATCGGGCTGGCCAGCGCCGGCGCCAAGGCCGACGCGGTCAGTATGACCGCAATCACCTTGGCGCGTGCCTTGGCGGGGAAGGTATCGCCGACCAGCTTGTGCGACGGCGGGAAGAAAAGTCCCTCGGACAGGCCCAGGCAGATGCGCAGGACGACGAAGCCTGCGATGCTGGAGACCAGGCCCGTCAGTCCGGTGAACAGGGCCCAGAGGATCGGCGCCACGATCAGCACCGTGCGCGCGCCCCATTTGTCCGCGAGCATCCCGGCCGGGATCTGCGCGACCAGATAGCCGATCCCGAACGAGGAGAGCACGATCCCGAACTGCGCTGGCCCCAGTGCCAGCGACTGCATGATCGCCGGCCCCGCGAAGCTGATCGCCACCCGGTCGAGATAGTTGACCAAAAGCAGAAACCACAAGGCCGCGACGAGGCGGACGGAAGCGTTCAAGCTCCGGCCCCGGTGCCGTCTTGCGTGCCGACGTCGAGAGCGGCCTTGAGCAAGGGCATGACCTCCGCACCGAAACGCTGCAGGCCGTCCATATAGTCGACCAGGATCAGCAGCAGGCAGTCGGCCTCCCCGTCCTCGGCGAGATCGATGATCCGGTCGGCGACGTCGCGGGCGGTGCCGACGATGGGCAGTCCCGCATAGATCGCTTTTCGGTCGGCCAGGCGCTGCGCGCCGCGCAGCTGCGCTCGGTCCCGATTCTCACCGCTCAGCGCCCGGCCGATATTGCCGAGCGCGCCGAGGTCCGCAGCTTCGAACAGGCGCTCCTGATAGGCTTCGGCCGCTGCCATCGTGTCGCCCATGACCAGCATCACCGGGATCGCGATCTTGACCTTGCGCCCTTCCTCGGCGGCGATCGAGCGGGCGCGGGCGGCATATTGCTTCACCATTCCGAGATCGGTTCCCGACATGAAGCTCCAATCCGCCTCGCGGACGGTGAACCGCAGCCCCTCGTCCGAGGTGGCGGCGCAGACCAGGAAGGGTGGGGGGTTCGGCTTCGGCTCCGAGACGCAATCCTCGAGCCGGAAATAATTGCCATGATGGGTGACGCTCGACTCATGCCAGAGCCGCTTCAGGACCCGGGTCCACTCGGCCGCATAGGCGTAGCGATGTTCGTTATAATTCTCTGGAATCACCCCCATCTGCGCATATTCGCCGATCGTGGCGCCAGTGACGATATTGAGCCCGAGGCGGCCGCCGCTGACGTCCTGGATCGTCGCTGCCATCTTGGCCATCATCGCCGGGTGGAAGAGCAGCGGATTGACCGTCGCGATCAGGTCGATCCGTCGAGTCGCTGCCGCCAGGGCCGCCATCAGCGAAAATGATTCGTGCGACGCATCCCAGAATTGGGAGGCGCCGCCGAAGCCGCGCCATTTCGACATCGAGAAGACGAAGTCGAGGCCGATCCGCTCCGACAACAGGCTGATCTCGAGATTGGTCTGGTAGGAAGGCGGATAAGGTGGACCGGCGGTAGAGAATACGAAACCATTCTTAGCGATCGGCAGGAACACGCCGATATCCAACCTTTTCATGTCTTTCCCCCGCCGGTTGCGCGTCACCGGCATGGTGACGCCGGCCCCTTCACGAAATTCCTAATACGGAAGATTGTTTCATTTATGAGCCGCTCCTGTCAAGGGCGCCCTTGACGCGGGGGCGGGGGGCGGTTAGAGCGTAATCGGAATAATCTTCCATATTTGGAAAGATGGCCATATCGGGGAGGCGATAAAATGACGGACCGGATCACCCAGTTTCAGGCCTGCCGGGCCCTCATGACGACGACCGCGCTCGGCTTCGCGTTGGCGCTGCCGCAGGCCGCATTCGCGCAGCAGGCGGGCACCTCGCCCACCGCCGGCCCGCAGTCCGGCCCGGGCGCTGCGCCGACCAGCGCGGTCTCCGCACAATCGCCCTCCGCGGCCCCAGCCACGGCACGATCGGTGCCGACCGGCGGCAACGAGGACATCATCGTCACCGCCCGCCGTTCCGCGGAAAGCCAGCAGCGCGTGCCGATCGCAATCACGACCGTGACCGCCCAGGGGCTGCGGGATCAGAGCGTGCGCGACATCATCGAGATCCAGCGCGTGACGCCGGGCCTGTTCATCTCGTCGCAGGGCCAGGGCGCGCGCGCGAGGCTGACGATCCGCGGTCAATATGAGGCGGACAACCGCCTGACCACGGACAGCTCGGTCGGCGTCTATGTCGACGGCGTGAACTGGACCCGCAATTACGGTCTCAGGTCGAGCCTGATCGACATCGCCCAGATCGAAGTGTTGCGCGGCCCGCAGGGAACCCTCTTCGGCCGAAACACCACCGGCGGCGCGATCAACATCACCACCCAGCATCCGACCTACGAGCTGGGCGGCTATGTCGACCTGCTCTACGGCTCCTATGACAACCGGCAGGCGCTCGCGGCGCTCAACGTGCCGCTCGTCGCCGATCGGCTTGCTCTACGCGTCGCCGGCCAGATCATCCGCCGCGATGGCTTCAGCCAGGACAGGACCGGCGCGCCTTCGGGCGACGATCATACCGATTCTGCCCGCGCGCTGCTCCGCGCCGATCCGATCGACACCGTCCATATCCTGCTCTCGGCCGACTATGTCCGCCAGCGCAACCATGGGTCGAACGTGATCATCACCAATGATTCGATGCTCGCCAACGCCAACACGGCGAGCGGCGCGCTCGGTGAGATCGCCGCCGAGCTCGGCCTCAACCGCAACTTGGCAGCGGACCGGCTGACCGCCTACAATGCCTGGCGGGTTTATTACGATGCCTTCCGGAACGGCGCCTTCTTCACCAATTACGGTCGCCCGTTCGCTCCATATCCCTTTGCCGACAACATCACCCATTACGGCTTCTCGGGCGACGTCCTCGTGAACATCGGCCAGGTCAACGTGCGCTCGATCACCGCCTATCGGCGGCTCATCAAATATTTCGTGATGGAGCTCGACGGCACGCCCTTCTACACGCTCACCGGAAGCCCGGTGACGACCCACCAGCGCAACTTCAGCCAGGAGCTGCAGGTTTCCTCGATCGACGGGCGCGGTCTCGACTGGCAGTTCGGCGCCTACTACAATCGTGAGACCGGCAACGAGTTCATCAACAACAACAACAACGCCTTCGTCAACGTGAATCGCGCGACGGTCACCGATGCCGACGTCCGCAACACGAGCAAGGCGATCTACGCGCAGGCGGTCTATAACTTCGCGCCCAATTTCCGAATGACCCTGGGCGGCCGCTACAGCTGGGACACCCGGTACCTGAATTCGCACAACCGGCTCGATCCGACGCTGGCGGCGCCGCCGCTCCTGGCCTTCACGCCGGGACGGTGCAACCTGCTGAACCCGACCCTGGGCGGCCCGGTCTATCCGAACTGCTCATATGCGCTGTCGACTTCGTCGCATAGGCCAACCTGGCTGGTCAGCGCCGACTGGCGGCCGGTCCCGGAGATCATGCTCTACACGTCGGTCAGCCGCGGCTACCGCGCGGGCGGCTTTACCGCGACCGGATCCAGCGCGGTTCAGCCGAGCGTCGCCGCGCTGCAAGCCGCCTACACGCCGTTCCAGCCCGAGACCGTGACCAATTATGAGGCGGGCTTCAAATCGGATCTGCTCGGCCGGCGACTACGGGTCAACTTCTCGGCTTATTATCAGGATTATACGAACATCCAGCGGCAGGTGCGCGACGTCGTGAACGGCCTCTTCGTCACTTTGATCCGCAACGCTGCGAGCGCGACCATCTATGGCGGCGAGCTCGAGATCGTCGCGCGGCCGACGAACGAGCTGACGCTGAACGCCAATGCGGCCTACACTCACGCGCGCTACGATCGCTATCAGACCCTCGATGGCGCCGGCAATCCAATCGACCTGACCGCGCAGCCCTTCGCGGCACCGAAATGGACCTACAATCTGGGCGCGACGTACCAGATTCCGCTTCCGGACGGGTCGGTCCGCCTGAACGCGAACTGGGCGTGGACCGGTACGGTCAACTTCGCGCCCGGCACGCCCGGCGTCGCCCTGACCGCCTATGATCCCTCGTCGCTGACGCAGCGCGGCCACGGCCTGCTCGATGCGCGTATCACCTGGAGCATCGCGAGCTGGGGCCTCGACATCTCGCTGTTCGGCAAGAACCTGGCGAACAGCAGATATTGGAACGCCGCCACCAATGCCCAGGGCAATGGCTGGAACATCGCCTTCCCCGGCGACCCCCGCATGCTGGGCGTGGAGTTGCGCAAGACCTTCTAGGCATGCGCGGCGGGCCGCCTCGCCGCCTGTCGCGCATTGGAGTGTGAGTGATGACGGTTGAAGCCGGAAGGCCGGAAATCTCGGTGTACTGGGTCCCGGGATGCAGCTCGTGCCTCAAGCTCAAGGAGTTCGTCGAGGAACGCGGGCTCGTCTTCGAATCGTTGAACCTGCTCGAGCGCGAGGATGCGGTGCAGGAGCTCGAGGTGGCCGGCTTCAGGGGCGCGGCGATCCTGCGCAAGGGCGATGCCTTCGTCCGGGGACAGAATCTGGACGAGGTCGCCGCCCTGCTCGGCGTCGATCGACATCATCGCCGGCTCGCCAACTCCGTCCTGGTCGAACGCTGGGAGGAGCTGCTCGCCTGCGCGCGGGCGGTGATCGCCTGGTTTCCGGAGGATGTGCTGGACAGGCGCGCGGTGCTGGTGCGCGATCGGCCGATCCGCGACCTCTGCACCCATGTCTTCCAGGTGCCCGACACCTTTCTGCGGCGGGTCGAAGGCAGCCTCGCGGCCGACGGCGAACGGGCCGCGCTTGGCGCGCCGGTCGACCATGTCGAGACAAAGGATGAGCTGCTGGCTTTCGTCGACGCCATCCTCGCGAGGTTTCGGAGCTGGCGGGTGGAGGGGGGCGAGGCCGAGCTTCCCGAGCGGATGCTCACTTATTATGGCGAGCAGCCGATCGGCCAGGTGCTGGAACGCGGCACCTGGCACACGGCGCAACATGCGCGGCAGCTCGATACGATCGCCGCGGGGCTGGGCGCTGAATTCCAGATACCGCTGTCGCTTTACGAAGGTCTGCCGATGCCGGGTCGCCTCTGGGCTTAGGACAGAGGCAGAGGGCAGGGATGTCGCCGGCGGCGCCCAGTTCCGATGCCCCCACGCGACGCAAACCAATCCTCCAACCATCAGGGACACAGAGATGAAGCTGCTGGTCGCCGTGAAGCGGGTGATCGATTACAACGTGAAGCCGCGGGTGAAGGCGGACAGCACGGGGGTCGACCTCGCCAACGTCAAGATGAGCATGAACCCGTTCGACGAGATCGCGGTCGAGGAGGCGATCCGGCTGAAGGAGAAGGGCGTGGCGAGCGAGATCGTCGCGGTCTCGATCGGCCCGGCCAAGGCGCAGGAGACGTTGCGCACCGCGCTTGCGATGGGCGCCGACCGCGCGATCCTGATCCAGACCGACGACGAGGTCGAGCCGCTGGCCGTCGCCAAGCTGCTGGCGAAGGTCGCGGAGGAGGAGCAGCCGGGCCTGTTCATCCTCGGCAAGCAGGCGATCGACGACGACAGCAACCAGACCGGGCAGATGCTCGCCGCTCTGCTCGGCTGGGCGCAGGGCACCTTCGCCTCGAAGGTCGAGACCTCGGGCGACACGATAGACGTCACCCGCGAGGTGGACGGCGGCCTGGAGACGGTGAAGCTGAAGCTGCCGGCGGTGGTCACCACCGACCTGCGCCTCAACGAGCCGCGCTATGCGAGCCTGCCCAACATCATGAAGGCGAAATCCAAGCCGCTCGCGCAGAAAACGCCGGCCGATTACGGCGTCGACACCGCGCCGCGGCTGACCGTGCTGAAGGTGACCGAACCGGCGAAGCGCCAGGCCGGCGTCAAGGTCGGCTCGGTCGACGAGCTGATCGGGAAACTGAAAACTCTGGGGGTGGTGGGATGAAGACTCTCGTTCTCGTCGAGCATGAGGGCGGCAAGCTCAAGGACGCCACCCTCGCCGCCGTCACCGCCGCCGCCAAGCTCGGCGACGTGACGCTCGTCCTGGCCGGCAAGGATGTCAGCGGCCTCGCCGCCGAAGCCGCGAAGATCGGCGGCGTCAGCAAGGTGCTCGTTGCCGACGATGCCGCCTACGACCATGGCCTTGCCGAGAATGTCGCCCCGCTCATCGCCGGCCTGATGGCCGATTACGACGCCTTCCTCGCGCCGGCGACGACGACGGGCAAGAACATCGCGCCGCGCGTCGCGGCCCTGCTCGACGTCATGCAGATCAGCGACATCCTCTCGGTCGAGGGCGACGACACCTTCACCCGGCCGATCTATGCCGGCAATGCGATCGCGACGGTGAAGTCCTCCGACGCCAAGAAGGTGATCACCGTGCGCGGCACCGCCTTCGAGAAGGCTTCGGCCGACGGCGGCTCGACGACGGTCGAGAATGTCTCGGCGACCGGCGATAAGGGTCTTTCCTCCTATGTCGGCGCCGAGC
>JAFAZM010000003.1 GCA_019239785.1 Sphingomonadaceae bacterium | reverse complement strand
AGAACCAGCTCGAAAATGCGATCCTCAATCTGGCGATCAACGCACGCGATGCGATGCCGGACGGCGGCACGCTGACCATCTCGACCCGCCTGGTCGAGGAGCCGGACGGGCCCGAGCTCGACGCCGGCGACTATCTCTGCATCGCGGTCGCCGACACCGGCACGGGGATGAGCCCGGAAGTGCTCGCCCGCGCCACCGAGCCCTTCTTCTCGACCAAGCCGTTCGGCAAGGGCACCGGCCTCGGCCTTGCCCAGGTCTACGGCATCGCCCGCCAATCGCGCGGCACGCTGAGGATCGAGAGCCGGGAAGGCGAGGGCACGATCGTGCAGCTGCTGCTCCCGCGCGTCCTGCCGGAGACGGAGGCTGCGGGCGCCCAGGAGGCGGCCCGCGCGCCGGTCGCGGCGGCGGCCGCGGGCGCCGGCGCCCATATCCTCGTGGTCGACGACGACCCGGACGTGCGCGCCTTCCTCGCCGACATCCTCGCCATGCTCGGCCACCGGATCGAGGCGGTCGCCGATGCCGATGCCGCTCTGGCCGCGCTGGGCGCCGCGGCCCCCGATCTGGCCCTGCTCGATTTCGCAATGCCGGGGATGAACGGGGCCGAGCTCGCCCGCGCCGCGCGCCGGCTGCGGCCCGGCCTGCCGATCATCTTCGTCACCGGCTTCGCCGAAAGCGACCAGCTCGAAGGCGCGCTCGGCAGCGACGTGCCGGTGCTGAAGAAGCCGTTCGAAGTCGACGCTCTGGCCGCCCTGATCGCGGCCCATCTGCCCGCAACGCGGGCATCTTGAAGCCCAGCCAGCTTTTCCTAGATTCGCTGCGTCGGAAGGCCTTTTCGGCTTCCGGTCAGTGACGGCGCCGGCCGCGACGGCGGCGCCGGATGAAGTTGCTCAATGGAGGACTTGCGATGAGAGGTTATGACTTCACGCCCTATCGGCGTTCCACCGTCGGCTTCGACCGGCTGTTCGATTTCCTGGAGAGCGCGAGCCGCGCCGAGCAGGACAATTATCCCCCCTTCGACATCGAGAAGCTCGGCGACGATTCCTACCGGATCACGCTGGCCGTGGCCGGCTTCAAGCGCGAGGAAATCGAGATCGTCGCGCATCAGAACGTGCTCACGATCAGCGGCAAACGCAGCGAGGAGCGCAACCGCGACGGCAATTTCCTGCACATGGGCATTGCCAACCGCGCTTTCGAGCGCCGCTTCGAGCTTGCCGACTTCGTCCAGGTGAGCGGCGCCGAGCTTGCCGACGGCCTGCTCCGCATCGCGCTGCAGCGCGAGGTCCCCGAGGCGATGAAGCCGCGCAAGATCGACATCGGCGGCACGCAGCCGACGACGATCGACGCGACGCCGGCTTCGGCCAAGGCCGAGACGGCCGAGCTCAGCACCGCCGCCTGAGGCTGCGGGACGCGCATCGATCCGGCGCCGGTTCGTTCCGGCGCCGGATTTTTCGTCGCTGGATTCGTCCGTTTCGTGGGATTCCGCTGGCCGATTCACTTTTCGTTTAGGATTGCGGCGCCACCTGATCGCACAAGGCAAAGAAGCGGGTGGACGTGTCGTGAAGCTGCTGAAGAAACTCCAGAACCCCTATGCCCTGGTGCTGCAGGGCTTCCTCGTCGGCGGCCTGCTCTTCTGGACCACGCAGAGCGAGGCGCTGACCCAGCCGGCCCATCACGCGCCTTCGGCGATCACCGCGCACTGACGCTTGCTCCGCGCCGCCTCGCCGCCTTATAGCGGGGCATGGTTCGCTTTTCGTTCTCCGGACATGAGCTGATGGCGCTGCCGCAGGGCGCGCTCTTCTGGCCCTCGCGCGAGGCCCTGCTCGTCGCCGACCTCCATCTCGAGAAAGCGAGCTGGTTCGCCCGGCTTGGGCAGATGCTGCCGCCCTACGATTCGATCGCGACCCTCTCCGATCTCGCCGCCCTCGTCGCTTCGACCGGCGCCCGGGAAGTCTGGTGCCTCGGCGACTCCTTCCACGACAAATATGGCTGCGATCGGCTGCCAGCCCAGGCGCGCGATCTGCTGACCGGCCTCACCGGCGCGACCCGCTGGACCTGGATCGCCGGCAACCACGATCCCGGCCTCACCGACCATTGCGGCGGCGCCGTCGTCGAGGAGGCCGAGGTGGACGGCCTGATCCTGCGCCACGAGGCGGATCCGGACGACCCGCGGCCCGAGCTCAGCGGCCATTTCCACCCGAAGCTGCGCATCACCCATCGCGGCCGCCAGGTCTCGCGGCGCTGCTTCGTCGCGACCGCGACCAAATTGATCCTCCCCGCCTTCGGCGCGCTCACCGGCGGCCTGGACGCGCATCATCCCGAGATCGTGCGCGCGGTGGGCGCAGGGGCGCAGGCTTTGGTGCCGGTGCAGGACCGGCTGCTGCGGTTTCCGATCGCGGCTTAGCGGACCAACCCCGCGCCGTTCGGGCTGAGCTTGTCGAAGCCCTTCCTTTCCCTTTTGCTGCAGAAGAGAAGAACGGGCTTCGACAGGCTCAGCCCGAACGGTGTCTCAAGTAGGTTTACGCCGCCTGGAAGGTCATCGCCACGCCGTTCATGCAATAGCGCAGGCCGGTGGGGCGGGGGCCGTCGTCGAAGACGTGGCCGAGATGGCCGCCGCAGCGGGCGCAGAGCACTTCGGTGCGGGCCTCGAACAGGCTGTGATCGGCGCGGGTGACGATGGCGTGCGGCAGCGGGCGGAAGAAGCTCGGCCAGCCGGTGCCGCTGTCGAACTTGGCCGCCGAAGAATAAAGCGGCTGGCCGCAACCGGCGCAGCGGAAGATGCCGCGGCGATGCTCGTGGTCGAGCGGGCTCGAGCCCGGCCGCTCGGTCACCGCGTGGCGAAGCGTCGCATATTGGGCGGGGTTGAGCCGCTGGCGCCACTGCGCGTCGGTGAGCCGGAAGGGAAAGGTGCCGGTCTGGGCGCCGTCTGCGTCGCCGTTGCGGCCGGGCAGGGTGAGGGCGACGCCGGCGACCATCGCCGCGCCGCCGAAGCCGAGAAAGGCGCGCCTGTTCATGCCGCGCCCTCTGCGCCCGCCGACCTTAACCGCGCACGAACGAGACCGCGCAGGGCATTGCCGATCAGGAAGCCCTCGGCGAGGTGGTCCGGCCTCAGCTCCGCCTCGCGCGCG
>JAFAZM010000295.1 GCA_019239785.1 Sphingomonadaceae bacterium | reverse complement strand
GAGCCCGAAGCGCCAGGGGTTGATCTCGTTGACCCCTTCCCAATGGATGTCGACCGCGCGCTGGGTCTCGGCGCCCGCGCCGACCACCTTCTCGGCGAGCTGCAGGTCGACGCCGGTCCCGGCCTGGCCGCGGGCCTGGTCGATCAGTGCGGTGGCGCGGGCGGATTCGCCTTCGAGCGCCGCGCACATGCCGTCGGCGAGCACCCAGACCGTGTCGTTGGACCAGCTCCGGGCGGGCCCGACCAGGGGGCAGAGCGCGGCCGGGTCGGCGGTGGCGAGCGCGGTCTGCGCGGCGACCTCGACCATGCGCGGCGTGTAATTCTCGACGTCGACCGACTGGACCAGCATCCGCGCCGCATCGGCCTCGCCCATCCGCAGCAGCAAGGCGGCGCGCTCGGCGACCCAGTCGACCGGATCCACCCCGGGCGGCGCGGCCAGATGCGAAAGCATCGCACGGCGCAGCAGGATGGAGGTCCAGCGCGACGGCAGCGGCGCGTCGAGCTGGCGGATCAGGCTCGCATATTGCGGCCCTTCGCGCATGCCGAACGCATTCTCGCCAAGCCCGAAATTGCCCGGGTCGAGCGGCCCGACCGCGTCGACCGGCCGCGCCATGCCGGCCGGGATGTTGAAATAATTGGTCGGCCTCGGCAGCGCCGACTGGTCGAGCTGCACCTCCTCGACGTCGCCGAGCACATTGCCGTTGGCCTCCTCGGTAACGGCATTGGCTTCGGCGGCCGGCGCCGCCTGCTGCTGCGCCTGCGGCGCCTGCTGCTGCGCCTGCGGCGAGGCTTGCTGTTGCTGCTGCTGCGGGCGCGCCTGCTGCTGCTCGCCCTTGGGCGCCGGCGGCGGCAGATTCTGGGTGTCGCCGAAGCCAGGCGGCAGCAGGCTCTTCGGCGCGTCGCGATCCTGGCCGAGCGCCGGCAAGGCCGCCGCCAGCGTCGCCACGCCGACCAGGAGGAGGGATTTAGTGCGCCAGCTCATTGGTCACGTCCTGCTCGATCCGGCTTGGCGCGACCTCCTTGTTCTTCGCCCAGGCGTAGACGAGCAGGGCGAGGATCAGCACGGCGATGATGGTGAGGATGATCGGGACCGGCGAGCGGCGGCGGCGGGTCGGTGCGAAGCTGGTACGGGCCATGGGCGGCCTTTTGCCCCAGCGGGGCGCGCTCTGTATAGCCCCGAACATGGCTGCCGCCCCCCGTCCGCCCGAAAAATCGATCGCGTTGATCGGGATGATGGGCGCCGGCAAGTCGACCGTCGGCCGCCGGCTCGCGAAACGGCTCCGCCTTCCCTTCGTCGACGCCGACGAGGAGATCGAGAAAGCGGCGGGGCTCAGCATCGCCGAGATGTTCGAGCGCTACGGCGAGCCCTATTTCCGCGACGGCGAGCGGCGGGTGCTGGCGCGGCTGATCGACGGGCCGCCGCGGGTGATCGCCACCGGTGGCGGCGCCTTCATCGACCCGGAAACCCGGGCCCTGATGCTCGCGCGCTGCATCGCGGTGTGGCTCGACGTCGAGGTCGGAATATTGGCGGAGCGGGTGGGCCGGCGGGACACGAGGCCTTTGCTCAAGGGGCAGGATCCGCGCGAGCGGCTGCAGGCGCTCGCCGAGCTGCGCAACCCCGTCTACGCCGAGGCGCACATCCGGGTGCGCAGCGGCGACGCGGCGCACGAACACACCGTCCAGAAGATCATTGCGGCACTGAACGGTCCGCCAGCGGATTCTCCGGCGTGAACATCCGTTCGCTGAGCGTGTGGAGATCGCCCGAGGCGGTCTGCCCGACCAGTCTCTCCTGATCGCGCGCGCGATATTCGGATTCGACCCGCTGCACTTCCTCCTCGTCGATGCAGAACAGCCGCAGCGCCTCCCGGCCCATCGTCACCGCCGATTCGAACAGCTCCCGGACCGAATAGCGGACGTCCACCTTGGCGAGCTCGATCAGATGCAGCCGGTCGTAGGCGCGCACGAAGATCGCCGCCTGGGGGAATGCCTCCGCGATCGGCTGCAGCCGGCGCGCGTTCATCACCGGCCCGTCGACGCAGAAGAGCAGTGCCTTCACCTCCTCCGCGCCAGCGAGGCGGAGCAGGTCGAGCCTGGTGCCGTCCCCATAATAGACCTTCATTCCGAAACTGCCGGCGACCTCGATCTGGGCGGGCTTGGAATCGACCAGGGTGATGGTGATCCCCTTCGCCATTAGCATCTGCGCGACGGTCTGGCCGAAGCGGCCATAGCCGATCACGATCGCCTGGGTGGTCGGCGAATGTTCGGGGCCGTCGAGGCCGTCGCCATCGCTGCGGGTCGAGCGGCGGTCGAGCCAGTCGTTGAACTTCATCAGGAACGGCGTCGAGGCCATGGAGACGGTGACGATCGCCGCGAACAGGCTCGCCGCCTTTGGCTCGATCAGCAGTGCGACCTGGGCCGCCGCGAACAGGACGAAGCCGAACTCGCCGCCCTGGCTCAGCAGCAGGCCGAGCTTGACCGCGCGCCGTGTCTCCATCCGGAAGGCCTTGGCGAGGAGGAAGAGCAGGACCGCCTTGGTGACGATCAGTGCAGCGGCCATGCCAAGCACGAAGAACGGCCGCTCGGCGATCGCGTGCAGGTCCAGCATCATCCCGATCGCAATGAAGAACAGGCCGAGCAGGATCGAGCGGAACGGATCGATGTCCGCCTCCAGCTCGTGCCGGTAGGGCGAATCGGCGAGCATCACGCCGGCGACGAACGCGCCGAGCGCGGTCGAGAGATGGAGCGCCTGCATCACCGCCGCGCTCGCAAGCACAATGAACAGGCCGGCGACGATGAACAATTCGCGCTCGGAGATGCGGCCGACCAGGCGGAAGAGCGGGTTGATCAGGAAGCGGCCGGCGGCGACCAGGCCGACGATTGCGAGCAAAGTATAGAGGCCGAGCTGCCAGCCTGGCGGCGCCGAGGGGTCGATGGGCGCGCGCGACAGAGCGGCGATGATCGTGATCAGCGGCACGATCGAGAGATCCTGGAAGAGCAGGATCGAGAAGGCGCGCTCGCCGGACGGCGTGTTGATCGAGCCGTCGGAGCGCAGGCTCGGCAGCACCTGCGCGGTCGAGGACAGCGCCAGCGGCAGGCCGATCGCCACCGAGGCGGCCCAGGAGAAGCCGGCGCCGAGATGGACGACAACGGCGAGCGCGAGGCCGCTCACCGCGACCTGGGCGAGGCCGAGCCCGAAGATATCGCGCTTCAGCCGCCAGAGGCGCTCGGGATGGAGCTCGAGCCCGACCAGGAAGAGGAGGAGGACGATGCCGAAATCGGCGATGTGCAGCATCTCTTCCGGCGCATTGACCAGCCGCAGCCCCTCCGGCCCGATCAGGGCGCCGGCGACGAGATAGCCGAGCACCGCGCCGAGGCCGAAGCGGCGGAACAGCATGACGAAGCCGAGCGCCGCGCCGAGCATGATGACCCCGTCGCGCAGGACGAGGCTGGCCGCGGTGGCGGGATCAGGCGGCATCGGCGCGCCCGGCCCTTTGCGCAGCCTCGGCCGCGGCCTCGAAGGCGAGCAGGATCGAGGGATGGCGCGCGGTGAAGCGCCGGGCATCGGCGAAGATAATGAGGCCCGGCCAGTCGCCCGGATCGTCGCGCGTGCCGGCGAGATACGCGGCCAAAGCATCGCGTGCGGCCACGAGCTCGGCTGCGCTGCGGCCCAGCGCGTGGGCGCCCATCAGCGACGCGGAGGCCTGGCCGAGCGCGCAGGCCTTCACCTCCTGGCCCAGGGCCGCCACCCGGCCCGCCTCATCGAGCGTCAGGTCCACGATCACCCGGCTGCCGCAAATAAGCGAGCTCTTCTCCACCGACGCCTGCGCCCCCGCCAGCCGCCCGAGATGCGGGATCGACGAAGCGAGCCGGAGGATATCGCGATTGTAGAGCGCGGCGGGCATAGGAAGTCTATAGGAAAGGACGGGAGCCGGCGCACCCCCTTCCCTCTCCTGCTTCGGGGAGAGGGACAGCCGGCCGCAGGCCAGCAGGGTGAGGGCAGCGGCGGTGGCGGATTGGAACCCCGATCCCAGCTGCCCCAAAGGCCCTCACCCTCCCGCCGCTTCGCGGCGGGCCCCTCCCTCTCCCCGAAACGGGAGAGGGGTTAGGCGCGGCGCCAGATGGTGCCTTGAGGGCCGTCCTCGAGCAGAACGCCCTCCGCCGCCAGCTCGGCGCGAATGCGATCCGCCTCGGCGAAATCGCGGCGCGCCTTGGCCTCGGTGCGCGCCGCGACCAGCCCGTCGATCCGCGCATCGCCGGCGCCCTGGAACCAGGCGGTCCGATCCTCCTCCAGCAGGCCGAGCAGCCGCGCCGACGCTCGCAGCACCGCGCCGTCCTCGATCGCCGACAGGCGCGACAGCGCAAGCGGCGTGTTGAGATCGTCGGCGAGCGCGTCGAGAACGCCGGCATCCGCTTCGCCCTCGCCGTCCCCGGCCGCGCGGTAGAGCCGATCCAGCGTCGCCTTGCTCTGCGCGACCAGGCCTTCCGACCATTCCAGCGGCTGGCGATAATGGGCCGAGAGCAAAGCGAAGCGCAGCACCTCGCCCTTGTGTCCCTGCTCCAGCAGTTCGTTGACCAGCACGACATTGCCGAGGCTCTTCGACATCTTCTCCGAGCCGGCCATCGAGAGGAAGCCGTTATGCACCCAATAGCGGGCGAGCGGCGCGACTTCGTGCGCGCAGCGGCTCTGGGCGATCTCGTTCTCGTGATGGGGGAAGATCAGGTCGAGGCCGCCGCCGTGGATGTCGATCGTCTTGCCGAGATGCTCCGCGATCATCGCCGAGCATTCGATATGCCAGCCCGGCCGGCCGCGGCCCCAGGGGCTGTCCCAGCCGATCACGCCCTCGGGCGACGGCTTCCACAGCACGAAATCGGCTGGGTCCTTCTTGTACGAAGCGACCTCGACGCGGGCGCCGGCGATCATCGCCTCGCGGTCGCGGCGGCCGAGCGCGCCGTAATCGGGATCGCTCGGCACGTGGAAGAGGACGTGGCCGTCTGCTTCATAGGCGTTGCCGGTCTCGATCAGCCGCGCGATCATCGCCACCATCTGGCCGACATGCGCCGTGGCGTGCGGGGCGATGTTCGGCAGCTGGACGCCGAGCGCGCCCATGTCCTCATTGTAGAAGGCTTCGTAGCGCGCGGTGATCACCGACGGGTCGACGCCCTCCGCCCGGGCCGCCTCGATGATCTTGTCGTCGACGTCGGTGACGTTGCGGGCGTAGACGAGGCTGTCCGCGCCATAGACGTGCCGCAGGAGCCGCGCGAGCACGTCGAACACCACGGCGGGCCGGGCATTGCCGATATGGGCGCGGTTGTAGACGGTCGGGCCGCAGACATACATCGTCACCCGCTTCGGATCGGCGGGCGCGAAGACGCGCTTCTCCCGCGCCATCGTGTCGTGCAGGCGCAGCTCGGTCATTGCGCGTTCGCTGGCTCGGCCTGGTTGCCGGCCGGCGCCGGGCCGCGCTGCGCCTCGACCAGGTCGACCACGGTCGTGCTGCTCGACTTTAGCAGGGGATAGGTGCGGGACTGCGCCATCCATTCCGGCCGGATCGCGGCGCGGCCCCAGATCGTGTCGTAGACCAGGTTCACCGCGAGGAAGAGCAGGGTCGCGCCGAGCAGCCCCTTCACCGCGCCGAAGACGGCGCCGAGCACGCGGTCCAGCGGCCCGACGATCGACGAGCGCACCCGCGTGCCCAACCGCCGCGAGGCGAGCTTGCCGCCGAGGAAGACCAGGCCGAAGACGATGACGAAGGCGAGCACCGAAGCGCCGGCGACTGTGCCGACCGGATGCACCAGCAGGTCGCGCACCGGCGCGTGCAGGTAGCGCAGGGCGACGATCGCCAGGAACCAGGCGAACAGCGACAATATCTCGCAGACGAAGCCGCGCAGCCAGCCGATCACGGCGCCGGCGCCGATCAGCAGGATGACGATCATGTCGAGTGCGGTGAGGCCCATGGGGGGTGCCTAGAGGAGGTTTGGTTTGAGGGAAAGGCGCCAGAGGTCCCAACCCGTTCGGGCTGAGCTTGTCGAAGCCCCTTCTCTCCTTCCAACTCGTCAAAGGGAAGGAAAGCCCTTCGACAGGCTCAGGGCGAACGGAGCTTGGCCCCACCCCCAGGCGCTAGCCGATCTCCCGATCCAGCTCCTCGAACAACGTGTCGATGTTCGTCAGCCGCGCCCTCTCCTCCTCCAGGATCGCGCGGAAGGCTTCGCGTTTCATCGCGGCAATCTCGTCGGGCGGCAGCCTCTTCCCCTCCGCCACAGCGCTGTGGACGATGTCGATCAGCCGGTCGGCGCCGTGGAGCCGGCCCCAGAGATAGTCGTTCTCGCGATAGGCGCGGCTGAAGAAGGCGCCGAAGCTGTTGAACTGCAGCCCCTTCAGGGTCGCCTGCGGCCCGCCCTTGCGGATCGCGACGGCGTCATTGGGCGAGATCCGATCGACCTTGATGGGATCGAACTCGTCGAGCCCCTCCCCCTGCAGCAGCGGCAAGGTGGCGATGTCGAAATAGGAATAGCCGAGATAGGAGAGCAGCAGCGGCCGCCGGTCCGCCTTGGGCAGGGCCAGCAGCGACTCGCTGAGCACGCTGTCGGTCTCCTCGTCGAGCGGCGGCAGCTCCAGGATGCGCGCCAGCTCCGCGAGCGCGGTCGCCGGCTCCTTCTCGACCGCGGCGAAGGCGCGGCGCGCATCGCTGTCGAGCCGCTCCGGCCCGCCTTCCCGATAGCGGTCGATCATCCCATGCAGCCGGCGCAGCATCTGCTCCTGCTCCTCGCGCGGCGCCTCCATCGCTTCGGTCGTCTCGGTGATCTGCCGCGCGACGAAACGGAGCCGCCGGGTCCGGAAGGTGAGATCGAAATCGACCAGGAAGCGGATCACGTCCTCGCGTGCGCCGCGGGCGGTGACCGCGTCGGGATCGGTGAGGCCGATGCTGCGCACATGCCGCCAGATCGCGCGCCGGATCGCCCCGCGCTGCGCGCTGCCGACGCCGCCGCCGAAGCGGAAGAGCATGTCGACGATCTCCTCGACCACGGTCGCGATCTTGAGCTGGCCGTAGGCCGCATAGGCATAGCCCGCCTCGCGCGCTGCGAGATTGTGCGCCTTGGCCCGCCAGCCGGTGATCCGGGACGGGGTCGGGCTGTTCAGGAAGAAGCTCGAGCCGACCGCCCGCGCGATCGCGGCCTCGACCTCCGGCCGGATCGATTCGGTGATCCGCCTGAGGCGCCGGATCCGGGCGGACATCCGATCGATCGTCTCCAGATTGTCGCGGATCGGCTGCTCGCGCGGGATGTCGGAGAGCGCGCCGAAGATGGTGGCGAAGAAGCCGGGCGGCTCGGCGTCGCCGTTCGCGCCGAAGCGGACGCTCTTCATCCCTGGTTTCGGGTCGATATAGACGAAGCGCCGGTCGACCTCGCGCCGCGACGGCCGCCTCTCCAGCGCCGCCACCGCCGGCCCGAACGGCGCATTGTGCAGCACCGAGCCGTCGATCAGGATCGCCTTGTCGGCTTCGCCGAGCGCCGCCCGCTGCGGCAGCGCCCGGGCGAGGAAGGCGGCGCGGCCCGGCCATTTGCGCTTGCGCTTGGCGAGGCAGGCGTCGAGCTCGCTGACCTGGAAGGGCGGGAAGGCGCCGGGGAAGCTCGCCGTCGCCCGCGCCGCGAAGGCCAGCTCGGCGGTGTCGGCCAGCCTCCGCGCCTCCCCGCCGGGATCCTGGAAGGCCAGGGTCAGCCGGTGCTCGGTCTCGATCACCTCCGGCGGCGTGTTCAGCCGCAGCAATTCGGGATAGCCGTGAAAGTCGGTGACGGTGACGAACAGGTCGAGCGGCTGGTAATCCGGCAGCAGGGGATCGCCGGACGGCCCCTTCTCCATCGCCTCGAAGGCGTTGAGGATCAGGTTGGTGAGCTCCGGCCCGCCGAAGGGCGGCGACAGCCAAGGGGCCCGCACGAAATTGGCGAGCTTGGCCCGGATCTCGGCGCGGTGCTCGGGCTCGACCGTCTTGTCGACCGTGCCGGAGCGCGACGACAGCGCCCAGGCGAAGGGGACCGCGCTATATTTGGCGAAGCGCGAGATCGCGCCGACGTCGCGGTCGATCAGGGCGTCGACGTCGGCCGAATCCAGCCAGAGGTCGGTCAGCGGATCGAGCGCCTGGCCGGTGCTGATCGCGTGGCTCAGGAAGATGGCGTTGATCCCGCCCGCGCTGGCGCCGGCGAGGATGTCGACGAGGATACGCAGGTCGGTCTCCGCCTGCGCCGCGATCTCCATCAGCAGCCGGGCATAGACGCTGTCGACCGGCGGCGCGCCGGCGTCCCGGACCGCGCTGGAATGGACGAGCTGGCTCGCCTTGGCGAGGCGCCAGATCTCCTTGGTGATGCCGTGCATGTAGACGGCGAGGCTGACGCCGCCATAGCAGACCAGGGCGATCCGAAGCTCCTTCTCCCGCATGGCGTCATTCGTCGCAGGATCGGGGCGCGCTGTCGAGCGAGGGCGCTTCCTTTCCCGGAACCGCGCGGTTAAGGCCTCGCCACCGGACGCTGCGCCGGCCCGAACGAGCTGGATTTCTACACGACGTGACGTTGCGGCGCATCGCCTGGTTCTTCCTTGCCTTTCTGGTCCTCGTCGCCGCTCTATGGGCGGCGGCGCTGCACTTCAGCCGTCCCGTGCCCGCCGCCGCGCCGGCGCCGCACC
>JAFAZM010000282.1 GCA_019239785.1 Sphingomonadaceae bacterium | reverse complement strand
AGGTGCAGCGCGGCCTGCCGGTGATGCAGATGATCCGCTGGTTCGAGGAATTGGGCGGCGGCGACTGGCGCATCTCGCAGAAGCTGCGCGACAAGGTCCGCTTCGAGGTGCGCAGCCTGATCGAGCCTCCGCCGCATCCGGCGCGGTTCGACGTCATCCTGTGCCGCAACGTCCTCCTCTATTTCACCGCGGAGATGCGGCGGCTCGCTTTCGGCCGGCTCGCCGAGGCGATCGCGCCGGACGGCAGCCTGATGCTCGGCGCCGGCGAGACCGTGATCGGCCAGACCAACCGCTTCGTCTCCGATCCCGATTGCCGCGGCCTCTACCGCGCCGCCGAGCCGGAGGCCGAGGCCGGCCTTGCCCGCGCCCGCCACGGCTGAAGCGGCCGGTCCTGAATCGGGTTGACGCGCCGCCGGTTTTGGCGCGCTAAGGATCAATGGACTCCATCGCCGACCGTCCGTCGCCGAACTTCGACGCGCGCGATGCCGAAATCTCGATGGTGGTCCTCCATTATACCGGGATGCGCGACGCCGAGTCCGCGATCGAGCGGCTGTGCGATCCCGGGGCGGGTGTCTCCTGCCACTATCTGATTACGGAAGACGGCCGCATCCTGCGCATGGTCGCCGAGGCGCATCGCGCCTGGCATGCGGGCCGCTCCTACTGGCGCGGCGTGCAGGGCGTGAACGGCTGCAGCATCGGCATCGAGATCGTCAATCCAGGCCACGAATTCGGCTATCGGCCGTTCCCCGAGCCCCAGATGGACGCATTGCTGCCCCTGCTCGCGGACATCTTCGACCGCCACAAGGGGATCGTCCCGGCCAATGTCGTCGGCCATTCGGACGTTGCGCCGGCGCGCAAGCAGGATCCCGGCGAGCTGTTCGACTGGGCGCGGCTCGCGAAGCTCGGGCTCGCCATACCCCGGCCGGCCAAAGCCCACGTCGATCCGCACTGGACCGACGGCGGTTTCCTGCTCGCGCTGGAGCGCTGGGGCTATGATGTGGCCGACGCGCAGGCTGCCGTGACGGCGTTCCAGCGCCGTTTTCGCCAGGAGCTGGTCGACGGCATCGTCGACGGCGAATGCCGCGCCATCCTCCTCCAGCTCCTCTTGGACCGCGAGCGCGGGGTGAGTATATAGAGCGGGCCAGAGGGTCGGGCGGCCGCTGCCCGCGCAAGCGGGGAGAGGAAAGTCCGGGCTCCAGGGAATGACGGTGCCGGTTAACGGCCGGCGGGGGCGACCCCAGGGAAAGTGCCACAGAAAGCAATCCACCCGCCTTCGCCTTCGGGCTTCGGCGGGCCAGGTCGAAAGGGTGCGGTAAGAGCGCACCGCGCTTCCGGTAACGGCGGCGGCACGGCAAACCCCACCGGGAGCAAGACCGAATAGGGGCGGCATATGGGCGTATTCCCGCTCGTCGCCCGGGTTGGTTGCTTGAGGCCGCGCGCGAGCGCGGTCCTAGAGGAATGGCCGCCCATCCGCTTCGGCGGTGGACAGAACCCGGCTTATAGACCCTCTGGCGTTTTTGCCTGGCCGCGCGCTTCAGCGCTGGGCGGTCTCCAAAGCATCGCGCGCGGAGTCCGTGCCGGCCCGCTCCCCCGCCCAATCTGCCGCCAGGTTGATGTGAGAGGTTGGGCGGGGAAGCGGGACAAACGTTGGTCAAGTCCGACGCAAAAAATTTTGTCGCAACGGGTGCACCGGGCCGCATGGCTCGCTAAATGCCGGGGCGATGGCCAAGGCTTCACGCTCGAACGATTGGGGATTTCCGCGGTGGCGGGCTTATGGCGCGGCGCGCGATGCCGAGCCGGTGCGGCCGTGCGACCGGCACGGTTGCGACGAGCCCGGCGACCGGCCGGCGCCCAAGTCGCCGAACAGCCCGGAGCGCTGGTATTTCTGCGAGCGCCACGCCGCCGAATACAATCGCAACTGGAATTATTTCGAAGGCCTGACCGCCGAGGAGACGGCGGCGCGCGAGGCCGGAGAGCAGCGCGACGCCGGCGCCTACCGCCAGGCCAATCATTATGGCTGGGGCGGCCCCGGCGACGGCAGCCGCAGCCGCGACGAGATGCGGGCGCTCGACGTGCTGGAGCTGGAGAGCGACGCGGGCTTCGAGGAGATCAGGGCCGCCTATCGCCGGCTCGCCAAGGCCAACCATCCCGACGTGAAGCCGGGCGACGCCGAGGCCGCGCAGCGCTTCCGGGAGATCCAGGCGAGCTACGACGTGCTGCGGCGCGCGGAGGAAAGACGAGCCAGCCTCTCGCCCTGAACGCCTGAGACGCGCCGAATCCAATACAATTTGCGACGAAGCTGCCGCCTTCCCGACGAAGATGTGGGACAGGGCGCGTTCATTCGGTCCGGGCCAGAGGCCCGCGCCATGAGGAACGTGACGACGTGACGACCCGTAGGATTTTGCTTCTCGCGCTGCTGTTCGGCGCGGCTCCCGGCGCGCTGCTTGCCCAGACGCAGCCCGCGCCGCAAGCGCCGGCGGCGCAACGGCCGCGCGCACCGCAGCGGGCGCCGCGCCAGGCCCAGCCGCAGCCGCAGGCCCAGGACGAGGAGGATTCGGAGGATATCGTCGTCACCGGCTCCCGCCGCCTGCCGGGCGCGGCGATCGGCGACATCCCGCCCGAGGTCACCCTGAACCAGGGCGACATCCGTTCCTACGGCGTCAGCAGCGTCACCGACCTCCTCACCCAGCTGGCGCCGCAGACCGGGAGCGGCCAGGGCAGGGGCGGCGAGCAGCCGGTCGTGCTGCTGAACGGCCACCGCATCTCCGGCCTGCGCGAGATCCAGGATATCCCGACCGAGGCGATCCAGCGGGTCGAGATCCTGCCAGAGGAGGTTGCGCTCCGCTACGGCTACACCGCCGATCAGAAGGTGGTGAACATCGTCCTCAGGCGCTTCTTCCGCGCCGCCACCGCCGAAGCCTCGGCCGGCACCTCGACCCGCGGCGGCGGCGAAAGCGCCAATGCCGAGCTCGGCCTGCTGCGCATCCGCCGGGACACCAGGTTCAATTTCGACGCCAAATATCAGACCGCCGATTCGCTGCTCGAAAGCGAACGCGACATCCTGCCGACCGCGCCGCGCCGGCCCTATGGCTTCGGCGGCAACGTCACCGCCGCCTCCGGTATTCCCGGCGCCGAGATCGATCCTGCGCTGAGTGCGCTGGCCGGCCGGCCGGTGACGATCGCCGCCGTGCCGGGGCCCGATCCGAGCCTCGCCGGCTTCGCTGCCAACGCCAACCGCGCCGAGACCAGCGACATCTCGAACTACCGCACCCTGCGGCCGGCGACCGAGCAGCTCCAGCTGAACGGCGTCCTCGCCCGCCCGATCGGCAACGTCTCGGCGACCTTCAACGCAAGCTTCCAGGCCAATGCCAGCGATTCGCTGAGCGGCCTGCCGGGCGTCAGCCTGATCGTTCCGGCCGGCAACCCCTTCTCGCCCTTCGGCAGCGACGTCGCGCTCGACCGCTATGTCGCGGGCACGCCGCTCAGCCAGCATGTCGCGAGCGACGCAGTCCATGCCGGAGTCACCCTGCTCGGGGTGGTCCATCACTGGAACTGGTCGCTGACCGGCAATTACGATCGGGTCTCGACCCGGACCAGCACGCTGACCGGGATCGGCGCGACCGGGCTGCAGGCGGCGCTCGACGCCGGCGATCCCAGCTTCGACCCGTTCGCGTCCTTCTTCCCGTCGCTGGCCGGCCCGCTCTCGATCGATCGCGCCCGCTCGCTTTCGAACAGCGGCAATTTGCAGCTCGTCGCCAACGGTACCCTGGTCGAGCTTCCCGCCGGGCCCTTGCTCGCCACCTTCAAGCTTGGGGGCGAGGCGATCGGCTTCGACACCGACGTCACCCGGGCCGGCATCGACCGCGCCGCCCATCTCTCGCGCACCGGCGGCAACGGCCAGCTCACCCTCGACCTGCCGCTGACCAGCCGCGGCCGGCACGTCCTCGACGCGATCGGCAACCTGACCGCGAACCTCAATCTCGCCGTCAACCATCTCTCCGATTTCGGCACGATCCGGACATTTGGCTACGGCCTCACCTGGAAGCCGATCCCGACCGTCACCCTGCTCTGGTCGATGACCGACCAGGAGGGCGCGCCGACCATCCAGCAGGTCGGCAATCCCGCCATCCTGACGCCGGGCGTGCCGGTGTTCGACTATGTGACCGGGCGGACCGCCTTCGTGACTCGGCTCGACGGCGGCAATCCGGCGCTGCGCGCGGACGACCGCCACATCTTCAAGCTCGGGCTGAACGCGAACATCCTCTCCAACCCGCAGCTCGTGCTGACCGCGCAATATGTCCACATCCGCACCGACAATGCGATCGCCTCGCTGCCGGCCGCGACCGCGGCGATCGAGGCGGCCTTCCCGGACCGGTTCCTGCGCGACGCCGACGGCGACCTGGCCGAGATCGACAACAGGCCGGTCAATTTCGCGCGCGAGGTCCGCAGCCAATTGCGCTGGGGCTTCAATCTCTCGGTGCCGCTGCGCGCCTCGGCGGCGCAGCAGGCGCGGCTCCGCGACATGTTCCGCGCCGCCTTCGCCAACCGCCGCTTCCCGGGGGCGTCCGGCGGACCGGGCGGAGAGGGCAGGGGCCGCCGCGAGGGCGCCGGCCCGCCGCCGCCCGAGGACAATAGCAATGCGACGCCGGCCCAGCCGGGGGCCACGCCGCCGCAGGGCGGCGAGCAGAGCCAGAACCCGCCGGGCCCGCCCGGCGCAGGCTCGCCGTTCGGCGGCCAGGGCGGTTTCGGCGGGCGCGGCTTCGGTGGCCGCGGCGGCTTCGGCGGGCGGGGCGGCGGCTTCGGGCCCGGCGGCCCCGGTGCGGGCCGGCTGCAGCTCGGCATCTACCACACCTGGGTGTTCCGCGACGACATCCTGATCCGGCCTGGCGTGCCGGTGATCGACCTGCTGAACGGCGGCGCGCTCGGCAATGCGGGCGGCCAGCCGCGCCACCGGATCGAGGCGCAGGGCGGCGTCTCGAAGAACGGCTTCGGCCTGCGCTTCTCGGCGAATTGGCAGAGCGGAACCACGGTGCGCGGCGGCCTGCCGGCGGCGGGCGGCACCGGCGACCTCCATTTCTCCGATCTCGCCACCTTCAATCTCAGGCTCTACGCCGACCTCACCCAGATCGGCAGCCTCGGCCGCCAGGCCTGGGCGCGGGGCTTCCGGATCACCCTCTCGGTCAACAACATCTTCGATGCGCACGAACGCGTCCGCGACGCCACCGGCGCGACCCCGCTCAGCTACCAGCCCGATTATCTCGACCCGCTCGGCCGCGAGGTCCGGCTCACGATCCGGAAATTGTTCTTCTAGGTCGAAAAGAAAAGAAAAAGACCCTCATCCCAACCTTCTCCCGCGAGCGAGGCCTATGCAAAAGTCTTCGTCTGTGATTCTCTGTTTTGAGGATCGTGGGAGCTGAGGGGATGGCGGTGAAGAGGGTTGGCGAGCGTGGTTTTGCCGACGATCTTCTGGGTGCGCGTTTGGGTTCGAACGCGGTGCTCGAGCGGATCGCGGGCTTGATCGACTGGGGGTCGATTGAGGCCTTTCTGGCTGGCTTGCACAGCAGCCG
>JAFAZM010000164.1 GCA_019239785.1 Sphingomonadaceae bacterium | reverse complement strand
GATTGCCAGTCCCTAGTCCCCAGTCCCCAGTCCCCCGTCTCTACTTCCCAACCGGCTCCCGCACCCCCTGCTGCCCCCGCCGCGCCAGCTCTTCCGCAAGCTCCGCCGCCGGCGGCGCCCAGAGGAAGCCGAAGCTGACCGTGCCCGCCTTGGTCTCGACCGCATGGTGCAGCCTGTGCGCCTGCACGATCCGCTTCATGTAAGGCGAACGGGCGACGTAGCGGTGCGCGATCCTCTTGTGCACGATCACGTCGTGGAAGCCGAAATAGATCGCGCCATAGGCGGCGATGCCCGCGCCCACGCCGATCGCCCAGTCGCCCCACCCCAGATTGACGCCGCCGTAGAGCAGGAGGATCGAAGGCAAGGCGAAGATGACTGCATAGAGATCGTTCGCCTCGAACCGGCCCGGCCGAAGCCGGTGATGGCTGGCATGGAGGAACCAGCCCGGCCCATGCATCACCCAGCGGTGCATCGCGTAGGCGAAGCCCTCCATCGCCAGGATTGTGGCGAGGAAGATCGCAATGGCGGCAATGACGGGCATGGCGCAATTCTAGGCCGTGCGGGCCCGCATCGCCAGCCGTCCGCCAAGATTCCCCTTCGCCGCGCCTCGAAAGGCGATAGAAGAACGCCGCTCATCCGGGAGATCGCCATGCGCAGACGCACCTTCCTCGCCGCTTTGCCAGCCGCGGCGGCCGGCGGCGCCCTGCTGGGCCGCGACGCCCCCGCCGCCGCAGCACAGGAGGAGGCCGTGCCGTCAGTCTGGGCGCCGAAGGAGGAGAGGTTCATCCGCAACGACGTCCATGCCGGCGACCGGCCGGTGGGCGCCAGCTTCGCCTCGCGCAGCGCCGTCTACGGCCTGTCAGGCGCCGCCGGCACCGCGCATCCGCTGGCGACGATGGCCGGCATCGAGATCTTGAAGCAGGGCGGCTCGGCGGTCGATGCGGCGGTCGCGATCAATGCCTGCCTCGGCTTCCTCGAGCCGACCTCGAGCGGCATCGGCGGCGACTGCTTCGTGATGCTGTGGGACCCGGCCCAGCATAAGGTCGTCGGCCTCGCCGGCTCCGGCGCCTCGCCGCGCGCGCTGACCCTCGACATCGCCCGCGCCCATGCCCGCAACGGCGGCCTGCCCAAGCTCGGCGCGGTCACCGTCTCGGTGCCCGGCGCGGTCGACGCCTGGTGGACCTTGCACCAGCGCTACGGTCGGCTGCGCTGGGCCGAGCTCTTCCAGCCGGCGATCGCGCTTGCCGAGAACGGCGTCGCGGTGCCGGAGGTCATCGCCCATTATATTCGCGCCAATCTCGAGGCCTTCCGCCGCGCGGGCGCCGGCGTCGAGGAGAGCGAGAATGCGATGCGCACCTGGGCGCCGGACGGCGCTCCGCCGGCCGCCGGCGGCTATTTCCGCAACCCCGATCTCGCCCGCACCTACCGGATGATCGCCGAGGGCGGCCGCGACGCTTTCTACGAGGGCGAGATCGCCCGCACGATCGACGCTTATTTCCGCCGCATCGGCGGCTGGCTGCGCCGCGAGGACCTCGCCGCCCATCACAGCGAATGGGTCGAGCCCTATGCCACGGACTATCGCGGCGTCACCGTCCACGCGCTCGGCGCGAACACGCAGGGCATCGCCACCCTGCAGATGCTGAACATGATTGAGCGGTTCGACATGAAGGGCTACGGCTTCCAGTCGCCGCTCTCGATCCACATCGCCGCTGAGGCCAAGCGCCTCGCTTATGAGGACCGCGCCCGTTTCTACGCCGATCCGCATTTCTCGCGCGTGCCCGTCGAATGGCTGATCTCGAAGGATTATGCCGCGCGGCGCGCTGCCCTGATCCGGCCCGACCGGCTCAATCCGGACGTCCATCCCGGCCAGGCCCCGAGCCATGGCGACACCACCTATTTCAGCTGCGCAGATGCGGGCGGGATGATGGTCTCGATGATCCAGTCCAACTTCCGCGGGATGGGCTCCGGGCTGGTCGCGGACGGGCTCGGCTTCATGTTCCAGGACCGCGGCCAGCTCTTCTCGCTGCAGGACGGCCACCCCAACGTCTTCGCGCCCGGCAAGCGGCCGTTCCAGACGATCATCCCCGGCTTCGCCACCCGCGGCGGCCAGCCGTGGCTGAGCTTCGGCGTGATGGGCGGCGACATGCAGCCGCAGGGCCAGACCCAGATCATCCTCAACCGGGTCGATTTCGGCCTCGACATCCAGTCGGCCGGCGACAGCCCGCGCTGGCACCATGAAGGCTCGTCCCAATCGATGGGCGAGGACGACCCGGACCTCGGCCCGACCGGCCTGCTCCGCCTCGAGAGCGGTGTGCCGGCCGCGACCCGCGCCGCGCTCGCGAACCTGGGCTGGCGGATCGGCGGCTCGGACGGCGGCTTCGGCCGCTACGAATGTATCGAGCCCCGCATGGACCGCGGCCACCGCATCTACGCCGCCGCCAGCGAGATGCGCGCGGACGGGTGTGCGCTGGCTTATTAGGTTAAGCCCTCTCCCCGCCGGGGAGAGGGAGGATGGGGCGACACCGGGTCTCGATACAGCTGAGGGGCGGACGCTAACGCCCCGCCGCCCGGCTGTCGTTGCTCCGATCCCGATCCGGAATGCGGTGGTCGGGATCGATCACTGCGCTGGTCACCGTCACCCTCGGCTCGATGAACACCCGCGTCGCGGCCTGGCGGATCCAGCTTTCGGCGGGGAGGCGGATGTCGCGGTGGCTGCCGTCGGCGAGCATCACGCGCAGGGTCGCCGGCATCACCAGCCGGTCGTGGCTGCCGATTTCGATCATCGTCCCTTTGGCGGGGTCGTTGTCGACCGGCGCGATCCGGTCGACGGCGAGGTCGAGCTGCCAATTGTTGTCGTACCAGCCGCGCCACCACCAGGAGAGGTCCTCGCCGGCGGCGCTTTCCATCGCGCGGAAGAAATCGGCGGGCTTGGGGTGACGGAAGGCCCAGGCGGCGATGAATTGGCGGAAGGCCGGATCGAAGCGCTCCGGACCCAATATCTGCTCGCGCAGCAGCACCAGGCCGAGCGCGGATTTGAAATAGGTGACCGGATGGCGGTAGCGCTCGATGACGGTGTCGGCGCGCGACAGGATCGGCGGCGCGTGCGGATCGGCAAGGATCGGCAATATCTCATCGACCGGATTGCCGCCGTGCGGCGCATACTCGCTGTCGCGCTTCGGCGCATATTCGCCATGGTTGAAATCTTCCGATTCGTAGATGTCGATGAAGGTGTTGAAGCCTTCGTCCATCCAGGCGTCGCGGCGCTCGTCGAAGCCGACCAGCATCGGGAACCAGCCATGGCCGATCTCGTGCGCGCTGATCCAGAACAGCACCTTGCCGGCATCGTCGATGCCGTCGAAGACGATGCCCGGATATTCCATCCCGGTCGCAGGCCCGGCGACGTTGATCGCCGCCGGCCAGGGATAGGGGAACCAGCGCCGCGAGAAATTCTCGACCGCATCCTTCATATATCCGGTCGAGCGGCCCCAGCGCGCCGCGCCCTGGCTCTCGGCCGGATAGAAGGACATGGCGAGCGAGGTGCGGCCGCCCGGCAGGTTGATCCGCGCTGCGTCCCAGGCAAAGACGCGCGAGGCGCTGAACGCGACGTCGCGCGTGTTCGCCATGTGGAAATGCCAGGTGAGCGTGCCGCCGGTGGGCGGCCGCGAGGCGGGATCGGCGATCTCCTGCGGGCTGCGGATCATGACCGTCGCATCGCTGTGCCGCGCCTGCTCGAGCCGGCGCCGTTGCGCCGCGGTCAGGACCTCCGCCTCGTTGACCAGCTGGCCGGAGCCGGCGACCAGCATGTCGCTCGGGACCGTCACAAAATAATCGAAATCGCCATATTCGAGGTAGAATTCCTGGGCGAGGTAGGGGAGCGTGTCCCAGCCGCGGATGTCGTCATAGACCGCCATGCGCGGATACCATTGCGCCAGGTCGTAGATCGGCCCGGCCTGCGCATTGCCCCAGGCCATCCGCCCGCCCCACTCGCCGGGAATGGCGAAATGATAGGCGATCCGTACCCTGATCTTGCCGCCGCCGGCCGCGAGCGGCTGGGGAAGGTCGACCCTGAGCCGCGTGTCGCTGACCAGATTGGCCGCGGCGACGAAGCGCCCGCCGCTCTCGACCTCGACCGCGTCGAGCACGAAGCCCTGGGTCGCGCCCTCGCGCGGCCGGCCGGCGGCGAAGAAGCTGCGGCTGTCGGGCCGGTAGATGTTCTGGTCGAGCTGGATCCAGAGCTGGTCCAGCCGGTCCGGGCTGTTGTTGGTATAGGTGATGATCTCGGTGCCGCGGAGCGACGGCCCATGCTCGTCGAGCGCGGCCTGAATCTCGTAATCGGCACGATTCTGCCAGTAAGCCGGGCCGGGCAGGCCGTTGGCCGAGCGATAGGCATTGACCGCCTGGCCCATGTCCCGCGGCGCGAACAAGGCGGCGGGGTCGTAGGGCTCCGCGCGCGCGATCGACGCCGCGCCGAGCAGGAGGAGCAGGAGGGCGCTGACGAACCGGGCGAGACTCATCCTGCACTCCTCTGCACGAGCGGGGCCTCAGCAGCTTTCGCCTGGGGATGCAATGGAGGGACTCGGGGGCGCCGGCTTTAAGCCCCTCCCCTTGATGGGGAGGGGTTTGGGGTGGGGTGGACTCTCCGCCCACGCGGCGTTCTTCGTCCAGCGCCACCCCCACCCAACCCTCCCCCATCAAGGGGGAAGGCTAAAGAAGGTAGACGGGCGCCGCGCCTCAGACGGCGGCACCCCCGAGGGCCTTGTAGAGGTCGATCGCGGCCTCCAGCCGCTCCTGCAATGCGACGGCGCGGGCGTCCTCCGCTTCGGCCAGCCTCTGCTCGGCGTCGAGCACGTGCTGCAAATCGGCATCGCCGCTCAGATATTGCATGCGCGAGAGGCGCGCGGTGAGCTGCGCCTCGCGGACGACGTCGACCAGCAGGGTCTCGCGCTCGCCGGACCGCCCGACCGCGGAAAGGGCGTCCTCGACCTCGGCCAGCGAGGTCAGCAGCACCCGGCGATAGAGCTCGACCATCTCCGCCTGCTGCGCCGCCGACAGCTCCAGGTTGCCGCGTAGACGGCCGCGATTGAAGATCGGGGCGAGCAGGCCCGCGCCGAGCGAGACGACGCTGGTCAGCGGATTGGAGAGATTGGCGGTCTGCAGCAGGCCGCCGGCGCTGAGCGAAAGGCTCGGGAAGAAGGCGGCGCGCGCCTGGCGGACGTCGCCGCCGGCGGCGTCGATCCGCGCCTCGGCGGCGCGTATGTCGGGCCTGCGGGTGACCAGCTCGCCCGGCAGGACCGGCGCGATCGCAGGCGGGCTCAGCGATTCCAGGTCGGCCGGCGGCAAAGCGAAGCGCGGCGCCTCCTCGCCGACGAGCACCGCAAGCGCGGTGCGGGTCTGGTCCAGCGCCTGGTCCAGCCGCTGCGCGTCGGTCTGCAGCTGCCGCACTTGGATCGTCTGCAGGCCGAGGTCGACGCGGGTGGCGTCGCCGGCGGCGACCCGGGCACGGATGATCCGCTCGAGCTCCTCCTGGTCGGTGACGTTGCGGCGCGCGATGGCGATGCGGGCGGCGAGCGCCGCGCGCTGGACATAGGCGCGCGCCACCTCGGACTGGACGACGAGCCTGACCGCCTCCCGGTCGAACGTGGCCGCGCGCAGCCGGGAGCGCGCGGCGTCCCGCCCCGCGCGCGCGCCGCCGAACAGGTCGAGATCGAAGGCGACATCGAGGCTGCCGAAGGCGTTGCTGAAATCGAAGGCGCGGCTCGCGCCGACGGCGGCCGGGCGGGTGCGGGATCCGCTGATCCCGGCGGAGGCGGAGATCAAAGGCAGCATTGCGCCCCGCGCGTTGCGGAGCAGGGCGCGCGCCTGGCGGATGCGGGTGCCGGCGATCGCGACATCGGTGTTGGCCGTGTCGGCGCGCGCGAGCAAAAAGCTGAGCTCGGCGGAATGCAGCATCGCGCCGAGGTCGGCCGAGAGCGGCTGCTGCACGCCCGCCTGCGCCGCCCCGCCTTGCGAACCAAGGGCGCTCCGGCTCCATTGCGTGGAAACGACCTGCGGCGGCGTTTCGAGATCGACATGCGGGACGCAGCCGGCGCAGGCCAGGACGGCCAGGCTCGCCGCCGCCCGGAAGCGGATGGATGCGGTGCGGATCATCGCGCCCGCTTAGCCAAAGCCGGTTAATTTTGGCTAAGCATAGGGCTTCGCAAGCAATGGTTTGCAAGGGCTTAACGAGGTTTTCATCTCTGCACGCTAGCGGCGGACGTTCGATCGAACGGGGCGCTTCACCGCATGAACAAGCCGCTATTCCGAGCGGAGGTTATCGACGCGCAGCGCGATCGCTTGTCGGGAACCGTGATCGCCGCGGTGCCGCCCTCGTCGCGGCTCTACACCGCTTTGCTCGGCACGATCGCACTGATCATCGTCGGCTTCCTGATCTTCGGCAGCTATGCGACCAGCGCGCAGGTGCGCGGCATCGTCGCTTTCGATACCGGCATCGCCCGCGTCTATCCGTCGACCGCCGCGGAGATCCGCCAGATCCACGTCCATGACGGCCAGATCGTTCCGGCCGGCGCGCCTTTGGTCACGCTCGCGCTCGCGCAGGGGATCGACGGCCTCAACGCCCAGGTCGCCCAGATCGACAGCCAGGACCGGGAGCTGGCGCACCAGCTCGATCTCGCCACGGATATCGGCGGGGCCGAGCAGCGCGCTCTGGTCGAGCAGCGCGCGAGCCTCGCCGCCGCCGTCGCCTCGCTGCAGCGCCAGCGCACCATCTCCTCGGGCCAGATCCCGCTTGCCGAGGCGGCGACGCGGCGGGCGCAGCAGCTCGCCCGCGAAGGCGCCGGCACCCAGCGCCAGGTCGAGGACAGCCGCTCCGCTCTGCTTGCCCGCCGCGCCGATGTGGAATCCCTCACCGAGCGGCTGATCGCCCAGCAGGAGGCGCTGCGCAACGCGGAGGCGCAATTGTCGCAGCGCGCCCTGGAGGCGAGCCGCAGCCGCTCGGTGCTGCTCGCCCAGCGCGCGGCCCTTGCGGAGCAGCGCGCCCAGCTGATGCGCACCGACAGCCTGGTGCTGACCGCGCCGATCGGCGGCGAGGTCGGCGACATCAGCGTCGAGGTCGGCCAGCGCGCGCGCACCGACCAGTCGCTGGTCACGATCGTGCCGCGCGGCAGCCAGCTCGAAGTCTGGCTCTACGCGCCGTCGCGCGCGGTCGGCTTCGCCCATCCCGGCCAGCAGGTGCGGCTGCTGTTCGACGCCTTCCCCTATCAGAAATACGGCGCCGGCCAGGGGACCGTG
>JAFAZM010000161.1 GCA_019239785.1 Sphingomonadaceae bacterium | reverse complement strand
GCAGAGACGCGGAGAAGAAGGAGATCTGAGCCCGGCTCGCGCCGGGATACAGAGGTCAGTTCAGGTAGAATTCGATGGTGGTGACGACGCGCACCTTCTGGAACGGGGAGTCGCCGGCGCCGCCGCCGCCTTCCTCGCTGGTGGAGTCGCCGTCGCGGGCGCCGATCGAGAAATAGCCCTGCGTCGCCGCGCGGATGCCGCCCACGGTGGTGCCGGAATCATTGGCGAACTGCTCGGCGCCGCGGCGGGCGTCGAGCGTCGAATCGTGGATCATCGCCGGCTTGATGGCATTCAGCCGGGTGAAGGAATAGACCATGTTCGAGCCTTCCTGCAGCGGCACGCCGGCGCGGATCAGATCGAACTGGCGCGCATAAGCGGCGCGGGCGCGCATCACGTCGGTGGTCCGGAACTGCAGGCGGCGGTTGATATTGTAGACGGTCGCCTGCCGGTCGTTGTCGTAGTTCGAGTTGATCGAGCCGCCGCCGTCGGTGATCACGTCGGCCGGGAAGCCGGCGCGGCGGAAGAATTCGCGCACCGTGGCGGTGTCGTGCTCGACGTCCGCCTGCACCGCGGCGAGGTCGGTGCCCTGGACGCCGAAACTGATGTTCCACGTCGCGAGGTCCGCGGTGACGTTGCGCTCGGCGAGGCCGCGCATCGTCACGGCGCGGTCCGCCATCCGCGCGCGCCGCAGCCCGTCGCCGAGCAGATAGCCGCCGATCACGATGCCGAGCGCAAGCACGCCGGCGGCGATGAGAAAGAGGTTCCGATTGCCCTTCACGTCGTCTGCCACTTCACTCTCCCTGGTCCTCGGCGCTCATCCAAGCGGCGCCGGTGTGGCTCATCTCGCATGGCGTCGATGAACCGTGCATTTATAGCGGTGAGTTGAGCGGATGTCGAGCCGTGACGCCAAGCGGCCATTTTGCTGGGGGGTGCTGCCGTTGCGCAAAGCGTCCGCGCTCATGATATGACTGCGGGCCGCCGATCCGAGGTCGGCGGGCCGTGCAAATTGTGACGAACCGAGGCGCCCGCAAATGAAATATCTGCACACGATGATCCGGGTTTCCGATCCCGAGGCGACGATCCGCTTTTTCTCCCTGCTCGGCCTTCGCGAGGTGCGGCGGATGGACAATGAGCAGGGGCGATTCTCGCTGATCTTCCTCGCCGCGCCGGGCGACGAGGATGCGCAGATCGAGCTCACCTACAATTGGGACGTGCCGGAGGAAGGCTATGGCGAGGGCCGCAATTTCGGCCATGTCGCCTATGAGGTGGACGACGTCTACGAGACCTGCCGGCGGCTGATGGAGGGCGGCGTCACCATCAACCGGCCGCCGCGCGAGGGACGGATGGCCTTCATCCGCACGCCCGACAACATCTCGATCGAGCTGCTGCAGAAAGGCGTGGCGCTGCCGGTCGCCGAGCCCTGGGCCTCGATGCCGAACGTGGGCCATTGGTGAGCGGCTGGCCCGATCGGCGGTTCGAATCGCTGCTCGGCAGCCGGCTGCCGATCATCGCCGCGCCGATGGCCGGCGCGGCCGGCGTCGCGCTGGCGGTGGCCGCGATCCAGGGCGGCGCGGTGGGGTCGCTGCCCTGCGCGATGCTGACGCCGGAGGAGGCGCGGGCGCAGGCCGCGGAGGTGCGCGCCCGCGCGGACGGGCCGCTGCTGCTGAACTTCTTCTGCCACACGATGCCGGACGCGGTGGACGACAGCGCCTGGCGGGACCTGCTGCGGCCCTTCTACGAGGAAGAAGGGGTCGATAAGTCCAATGCGGCCGCACCGTCGCGCCGGCCGTTCGACGCGGCGATGTGCGCGGCCGTCGAAGAGGTGCGGCCCGAGCTGGTCAGCTTCCATTTCGGCCTGCCGGCGCCGGCCCTGTTCGAAAGGGTGAAGGCGACCGGCGCGCGCATCCTCGGCAATGCGACGACGGTCGACGAAGCGCGCGCGCTTGGCGAGAGCGGCGTCGACGCGATCATCGCCCAGGGCTGGGAGGCGGGCGGCCATGCCGGGCGCTTCCTCGGCGCGCCGCCGGAGGAGCAGATGGGCCTGATCGCCCTGGTGCCGCAGGTGGCGGACGCGACGGGCCTGCCGGTGATCGCGGCCGGCGGGATCGGCGACGCGCGCGGGATCGCGGCGGCGCTGATGCTCGGCGCCGCGGCGGTGCAGATCGGCACCACCTATCTCCACTGCCCGGAAAGCCCGATCGCTCCCCTCCATCGCGAGGGCCTGACCGGCGAAGTGGCCGAGCATAGCCGCTTCACCAATCTCTACAGCGGCCGCCTCGGCCGAGGCCTGGCGAGCCCGCTGACCGAAAGGCTCGGCGCGGTCCGCAGCGAGGTCCCGCCCTTCCCGCTCGCCAGCCTCGCGCTGGCGCCGCTCGGCTTCAGGCCGATGTGGGCCGGCCAGGCGGCGCGGCTCGGCCGAGCGGAGCCGGCGAGGGCGCTGACCGAACGGCTTGGCCGCGAGGCGCTGGCGCTGCTCGGCCGGGGCGCGCCCTGAGCCATGCGGATCGCTGCGGCCGATTATGAGAGATTGAAGGCCTTCTTCGCCTGGACGACCGCCAATCTGTTTCCGCCCGGCCCGACGTTGCCGCCCGATCAATACCCGCTCGCCGTCTTGAACCGCACCGAAGCACGCTCGCCCTCCAACGCGCGAGCGGGGCTCGCCATGGCGATCGGCGACATCATCGAGATGAGCGAAGGCTTCGCGGCGGGACAGGTCGCGGCGATCGACGCGGCGCTGGAAGCCGAAGGCATCATCACGCTCTCCGCGGTCCGCGCCCGCTTCTGGTCGCGCATCCGCCGCGTGCTGGAGCGCGGCACGATCCGCGGCGAGCGCGATTATCATGCGGTGCGGAACGTGGTTGAAGCCCTGCCCGAAGAGGAGCAGGAGCGAGCGTGGCGGCTGCTGGCCGCGTTCGAGGAAAAGGCGGCGCGGAAGGGAAAATGACTCTCGAGATCGTCCCCGTCCCGGTGCTGCGCGACAATTATGTCTGGCTGATGCACGATCCCGAGTCCGGCGAGACGGTCGCGGTCGATCCGTCGGTCGCCGAACCGGTGCTGGAGGCGGCGGCGGCACGCGGCTGGACGATCAGCCAGGTCTGGAACACGCACTGGCACCCGGATCATACCGGCGGCAACGACGCGATCCGGGCGGCGACCAGCTGCACGATCACCGGGCCGGCCGAGGCGGAGAAGGTGTCGAAGCTCGACCGGATCGTCGCCGGCGGCGATCGGGCGCGGATCGGCGGCTACGAGGCCGAGCTGATCGACATTCCGGCGCATACCGCCGGCCATGTCTGCTTCCATCTGCCCGAGGCGCAGGCCGCCTTCACCGGCGACACCCTGTTCGCGATGGGGTGCGGGCGGCTGTTCGAAGGCGATGCGGCGCAGATGTTCGCGAACATGCAGCGCCTCGCCGCTCTGCCGCCGGAGACACGGGTCTATTGCGGGCATGAATATACGCTCGCCAACGGCGAGTTCGCGCTGAGCGTCGAGCCGGACAATGCGGCCCTGGCGCGCCGAGTCGAGGAGGTTCGAGCGCAGCGCGCGCGCGGCGAGGTGACCCTGCCGACGACGATCGCACTGGAGCGGGCGACGAATCCGTTCATGCGCGCGGGCTCGGTGGAGGAGCTGGCGGCACGGCGCGCGGCGAAGGACGCGTTCTGACCCGTTCGTCGTGCCGGACTTGATCCGGCATCCACCTTCCTGTGCCTGCTTCTTCCCAACACCGGAAAGGGAAGGTGGACCCCGGATCAAGTCCGGGGTGACGGAAAGGCGACGAGAAGCGGAAAGCGTCAGCGCTTGTACAATGCATCCAGCCGCGGGCCGTAAATCTCCTTGATCACGTGGCGGCGGATCTTGATCGAGGGGGTGAGCTGCTGGTTCTCGACGGTGAACGGCTCGTCGGCGATGATGAAGCGGCGGACCTTCTCGATCACCGAGAGCTCGGCATTGACCCGGTCGACCGCGGCGCCGAGCGCCTTCACATAATCGGGATCGTGAGCGAGGCCGGCGAAGTCGCATTTGCGGCCCTGGCGGGCGCACCAGTCGGCGGTCCATTCCGGATCGGGGACGATCAGCCCGACCAGATAGGGGCGCTTGTCGCCGGCGACCATCGCCTGGGCGATCTCGGCCTGGAGGGTGAGCATTCCCTCCACCTTCTGCGGCGAGACGTTGTCGCCCTTGTCGTTGACGATCAGATCCTTCTTGCGGTCGGTGATGACGATCCGGCCCTTCTCGTCGAGATGGCCGACGTCGCCGGTGTGCAGCCAGCCGTCGACGACGGTGCGCGCGGTCAGCGCCTCGTTGCGCCAATAGCCCTGCATGACGAGCTCGCCCCGGCAGAGGATCTCGCCATCCTCGGCGATGCGGACCTCGGTGTTCTTCAGCGGCGGGCCGACCGTGTCCATCTTCAGGCCCACCTTCGGCCGGTTGCAGCTCAGCACCGGACCCGATTCGGTCTGGCCGTAGCCCTGCAGCAGGGTGAGGCCGAGCGAGTGGAAGAAGATGCCGACCTCGGGATTGAGCGGGGCGCCGCCGGAGACCATCGCCTTGATCCGCCCGCCGAACCTGGCCGCGATCTTGGGCCGCAGGGTCCGGCTCAGGAAGAGGTCCA
>JAFAZM010000134.1 GCA_019239785.1 Sphingomonadaceae bacterium | reverse complement strand
TGACCATCCTGCTCTGGCATTTCGCCTTGCCCGATCTGCCGTTGCGCTGGTGGATGACGCTGGCGGCGCTGCAGATCCTGGTCTCGCGCCTGCCGCTGGTGCCCAACAAGGACGTCGTCTTCGCCGGCATCTGCGTATTGCTGATCGGCAGCGACACGCGCGTCGTCGAGCTCACCGCCCAGATCGCAAGCCTGGTGCTGGTCAGCCATATGCTCGTCGCCGCCGGCCTCACCGGCCAGTGGCTCCTGCAGCGGCGCAGCGAGGCGCGGCCGTGAAGATCGTCGAGGTCTGCGCCTTCTATGCGCCGCAGGGCGGCGGCATCCGCACCTATATCCAGCGCAAATTGGTCGCTGGGCCCGCCGCCGGGCACGAGGTGGTCGTGATCGTCCCCGGCGCCGAGGACAAGGTCGAGGAGATCGCGCCCGGCAGCCGGCTGGTGACGCTCGCCAGCCCGCCCTTCCCGCTCGACCGGCGCTACCGCTATTTCGACGACGAGCCGGCGCTGCACGCCGCGCTCGACGCCGAGCGGCCCGATGTGGTCGAGGTCTCCTCGCAATGGCGCAGCTGCGCGATGGTCGCCGATTGGCCGGGCGATGCGCGCCGCGTGCTGGTCATGCACTCCGATCCGCTCTCGGCCTATCTCTACCGCTGGTTCGGACCGATCGCGGGGCCGGAGGCGATCGACGCCTATTTCGACCTCTACTGGCGCTATCTGCGCCGGCTCAGCCGCCGCTTCGACGCGATCGTCTCGGCCAGCCCGCGGCTCAGCGCGCGGCTGCGGGCCGGCGGGGTCGAGAAGGTCGAGACGGTGCCGATGGGCGTCGATCCCGGCATCTTCTCCCCCCGCCTTCGCGACGAGGCGCTGCGCCGGGAATTGCTCGCCCGCTGCAGCCTCGGCCCCGACGGGCTGCTGCTGCTCGCCGCCGGCCGGCTCGCGCCCGAGAAGAGATGGCCGATGGTGGTCGATGCGGTCGCGGCCGCCGGCTATCGCCAACCGGTCGGGCTCGTCCTCGTCGGCGGCGGCCGCCATCGCGCGCGGATCACCCGGGTCGTCGCCGGCAATCCGCATGCCCATCTGCTCGCGCCGGTCTCGGACCGCGCCGCAATGGCCCGGCTGATGGCGAGCGCCGACGCCCTCGTCCATGGCTGCGAGGCCGAGACCTTCTGCATCGTCGCCGCGGAAGCGCGCGCCTCCGGCCTGCCTTTGATCGTTCCCGACGCCGGCGGCGCCGCCGACCAGTATCGGCCGGGGATCGACCAGATCTATGCGGCTGCCAAGCCCGCGGCCCTGGTCGAGGCGATCCTGCGCTGGGCGGAGACCGGCCGCGACCGCTCCGCGGCCGAGGCGGCCTTGCCGGTGCGCACGATGGACGAGCATTTCGTCGACCTGTTCCGGCTCTACGGGCAGCTCGGCGACGCGGCTAGGCAGGCCGCCTGATCCTTCTCGAAACGGGAGCGCCGCATGGATAGGCCGCTCGCCGGCGTGAGGGTGATCGAGCTGGCCCGGATCCTGGCCGGGCCCTGGGCGGGGCAATTGCTCGCCGATCTCGGCGCCGAGGTGATCAAGGTGGAGCGGCCCGGCACCGGCGACGACACCCGCGCCTGGGGGCCGCCCTTCGCCGTTGACGGCAGCGCCGCTTATTTCCACGCCTGCAACCGGGGCAAAAGCTCGATCGCCATCGACCTCGAAAGCGCGGAAGGCCAGGCGCAGGTGCGCGAGCTGGTCCGGGACGCCGACGTGCTGATCGAGAATTTCAAGGTCGGCGGGCTGGCCAAATACGGGCTCGACCATGCCAGCCTCGCCGCGGTCAATCCGCGCCTGATCTATTGCTCGATCACCGGCTTCGGCCAGGACGGGCCTTATGCGGGCCGCGCCGGCTACGACTTCATGATCCAGGCGATGGGCGGGATCATGGACCTGACCGGCGCGCCGGACGGCGAGCCGCAGAAGATCGGCGTCGCCTTCGTTGACATCTTCACCGGCGTCTATGCGTCGACCGCGATCCTGGCGGCGATGCGCGGCCGCGACGCGACCGGCGCCGGCTGCCATATCGACATGGCGCTGCTCGACGTGCAGGTGGCGGTGCTCGCCAACCAGGCGATGAACTATCTGATCGGCGGCGCCGTCCCGCACCGGCTCGGCAACGCCCATCCCAATATCGCGCCCTATCAGAGCTTCGCGGTCGCCGACGGCCATGTCGTCGTCGCGGTCGGCAATGACGGCCAGTTCCGCCGGCTGCTCGCTCTACTGGGCCTGGCCGAGGAGGAAAGGTTCGCAACCAATGCGGACCGGGTCGGCAACCGGGACGCGCTGACCGCATTGCTCGGCCCGGCGATCGCGCTCCGCCGCCGCGACGAGCTGCTCGCCGCTTTGGCCGCGGCGGGGATTCCGGCCGGGCCGATCAACGACCTTGCCCAGGTCTTCGCCGACCCGCAGGTGGTCGCGCGAGGGCTGCGGATCGATCCCGGCGGCGTGCCCGGCATTGCCTCGCCGATCGTGATCGACGGCAGCAGGCAGGTGGCGGAAGGGCCCAGCCCAGGCTTGGGCGGCGGTCAATGATCGCGCGATAAATTCAGTCTAAACAAGCGCTTGCTACCCGGACCCCATTGCCTTAGGGGACGCCGGCTCAGCCATTTGTCACGAGCGTGTGGGGATCGAAGTGAAAGTCCATGTCATTGCCTTGAGTGCCTTCCTGTTGGCCGCTCCCGCCATCGCGCAACCGTCCAGCCCCGCCGCCGGCGGCGAAGGCGCTTCGAGCCCGAGCCCTGCACCGGCGAATGCGAGCGAGGCCGGCGATCACCCGCGCAGCGAGCCGCGCCAGATCTGCCGCCGTATCGATTCCGATGTGTCGAGGCGCATCGGTTCCCGTCTCGTCTGCCACACGGAACAGGAGTGGCGCGCGCTTCAGGCCGCCTCCTGAGCCCGTTTCCGCGGCCGCCTGAACAGCAGGATCGATTCGCCGCGATAGACGGCCTTCTCGGGCGCGAGGAAGCCGCATTTCTCGGCGACCCTTATCGAGACGGTGTTGCCCGCGTCGATGATCGCGACCGTTTCCGGCGGCGCGAGCGCCGCGTCGATCCAGGCGAGGCCGGCCGCCGCCGC
>JAFAZM010000012.1 GCA_019239785.1 Sphingomonadaceae bacterium | reverse complement strand
CAGCCAGCTCTGCTCGAGCGCGGGGATCGGCCGGTTCATCAATGCCAGCGCAACCCAGGTCCCGCGCTCGGCGCGGACGATTGGCCCGTGATGGGTGGCATAGGTGGTGAAGGTCCGGCGCAGCAGCCGCCCGCCGGGCTGACGGATCGCGAGGGTGATCGGCACGACGCGCACCGGCCGCATTTCGCGGCCGTAGCGGTAGAAATAGCGACCGCCGCGGTTGCCGATGGTCTCGGCGAACTCGTCGACCGAATCGACCCCGCTCGACGTGTGCATCCAGCCGAGCCGCTCGTTGAACCCCTGGTAGAGGAAGAACTGGCCCCAGGTGGAGGCACCGTAGGCGTGCAGCCCCTCCCCGCTCTCCATGCCGAGCTCGGAGCGGAAGAAGAAGTTGGTGTGCGGGTTGATCAGGAGCAAAGCATGGCCGCCCTGGGTGAGCGCCGGCGCGATCGCGATGCCGTTGGAGCCGCCCGGCTCGGGCTCGCGCGCGAGCGCGATGCGCGGCGCGCTTTCACCGCCGTACAAGGCAGCGAGCTGGCCGAGGTCCGCCCGCTCGATGTCTCCCCCGATGCTGCCCTCGGTGAAGGAGAGCGCCATCCAGGGCTCGAAATGGGTCAGCACGCGCGGATGCACGTCGGGATGGGTGGCAAGATAATAGTTCAGCCCGGCCGCCCAGGCGTCCATCAGCGCGCGGAGCCAGACCGGGCTGCGGCGATAATCGGCCTGGAGCTGCTGCGGATCGATCCAGAGCCGCTGGCGCAGGTCCTGCCAGACCGCGCCAGGCCCGTCCGCCTCGGCGGTGCGACCGAGGGCGGTCAGCAAATTGGCCTCGACTCGCGGGAAATCGTCCTCCGCCTGAGCGTAGATCGCGCCGAACACCGCATCCGCATCGGTTTGGCCCCGGACATGTGCGATCCCCCAATCGTCGCGGGTGATCGTCGTGCGCGCGGCGTAGGCGTTGCCAAGCGCCGTGGCCGGCGTGAGCGCGGAAGCGGCGGTGGCGGAAACGAGAAAGGCGAAGGCGAGCAGGAGGCGGGCGGGGGGTCGCGTCATGGCATGGGGCTACAGGGCTTGGGGGTGCATCTTCAAGCTATTCGCCTTCCCCTGCCCAACCGCAATTGCGCGCGACCGCGTCCGACCAGAAGCGAATGTGCCGCGCCTGATCGCCCAATTGGTAGCGATGTGGCCGCGCGAACTCGTTCTCGACAAAATTGGCGAGGTCCGAACCATAGAGGATGATGTCCGACTGATAGATCGAGAAGACCGGATTGCCGGGGGCATGCGGCTCCTCCGGCAGGTAACGGTGGCCGATAAGCGGAATGAGCTTCGGCGCGGCCGCCACCGCGGCGCCGACGATCGCCCGTCGCTCCGCCTCGGTACCCGGCCGCGCGCCCCACTCGGGCCACCACAACACGTTCGCCTCGACGTCGAACATCAGCCCCTCGAGCGGCCAGGCGAGAGCGGCCGCGATCGCTTCTTCATCTTCGTTCCAGTCATAGCCGCCTGGCAGCCGGCCCTGACCGAGCAACGCGACGAGATCCGGCGGGAAATGCAGATTGAACCGCTCCTGCGCCCGTGTGAGCTCGGTCAGGCTGTAGCCGGGGCGGAGCAGGAATTTACTCACAGCAGGAACACGTCGCCGGCATGGATCACACGCAGGCCCCCGTCCTCCAGCCGCAGCCGCAGCGCGCCCGATTCGTCGAGGCCGTTGAAGGTGCCCCGCGTCTCGCCGGCGATCAGCGGCGTGCCGGGTGGATGGGCGGCGGCGAGCCAGGCGGCGCGGATTGGAGCAAGCCCTTCCGCACGCCAGCGCGCGAGCCAGGTTTCGAAGGCAGCCACGAGGCGCGAGAGGAACTCATCGGGCGGGACAGGCGGCTGCAGGCTGGTGGCGGGCCGGTCGAGATCCTTGGGATGGTGGGCGAGGTTGACCCCGAAGCCGACGATCACCGCATCGCCCTGCCGCTCAAGCAATATGCCGGCGAGCTTGGCGCCGTCGACGAGCAGGTCGTTGGGCCATTTGATCCGCAATGCCGGCGCATATGGTTTCACCGTCTCGTGCAATGCGACCGCGGCGACCAGGGCCAGGGTCGGCGCGGCCGGATCGCCGGGCCGAAGCCGGACCAGGGTCGAGGCATGGAGATTGCCGGGCGGCGACTGCCACGCCCTGCCCTGCCGCCCCTTGCCGCCGCTCTGCCGCTCCGCGCGGAGCCAGAGCCCTTCGGGCGCGCCTTCGCGCGCGAGAGCGGCGACATCGTCGTTGGTGGAGCCCGTCTCTGCGACGGTGCGGATCAGAACAAGGCCTGCGCGGCGTGGAGGGTCGCGGTGTCGAGCGCGTTCCAGGCGAGATAGCCGAGCGGCGAGACGAACAGGGCCGAGAGCAGGATCACCGCGCTGCCGGCCGGCTCCCTGGCCGCCTCATAGGCCGGCGCCGGCTCGTCGAAATACATGATCTTGACGATCATGATGTAATAATAAGCGCCGATCACCGAGGTCGCGATCGCCACCGCCGCGAGCCAGGTGAGATTCGCCTCGACCGCGGCGTTGAACACCATGAACTTGGGCACGAAGCCGAACAGAGGCGGGATGCCGGCCAGGCTGAACATGAACATCGCCATGGCCAGCGCAAGCATCGGCCGGGTCCGCGACAGGCCGGAGAGCGAGGCGATCGTCTCGACCGGCAGGCCGTCGGCGTCCCGCATCCGCAGCACGACGAAGAAGGCGCCGAGCGTCATCGCGGTGTAGACGGTCATATAGAACAGCACCGAGGCGACGCCCGCGGCGCCGGCCGCGGCAAGGCCGACCAGGGCGAAGCCGACATTGTTGATCGACGAGTAGGCGAGCAGCCGCTTGATGTTCCGCTGCCCGATCGCGGCCACGGCGCCGAGGATCGTCGAGGCCAAAGCCGAGAAGATGATGATCTGCCGCCAGGATTCGACCGCCGGACCCATCGCGCCGGCGGTGACCCGGGCCAGCAAGGCCATCGCCGCGACCTTGGGCGCCGAGGCGAAGAAGGCGGTGACCGGGGTCGGCGCGCCTTCGTAGACGTCCGGCGTCCACATGTGGAACGGCACCGCGCTGACCTTGAAGGCGAGGCCGGCGAGCACGAAGACGATGCCGACCAGCTCGCCCGTGCTCACCCCGGCGCCGATCCGATGGGCGATGCCGGCGAAACCGGTCGTGCCGCTGAAGCCGTAGAGGAGGGAGATGCCGTAGAGCAGGATGCCGGAGGCGAGCGCGCCGAGCACGAAATATTTGAGGCCGGCCTCGGACGAGCGCGCGTCGGTGCGCTGGAAGCCGGCAAGGACGTAGGCGGCGAGGCTCTGCAGCTCGAGCCCCACATAGAGGGTGAGGAGATCGGTCGCCGAGACCATCATCCCCATGCCCACCGCCGCGAACAGGATCAGCACCGGATATTCGGCGCGATAGTCGCCGTCGCGGCCGAACCAGCCCATTGCCGCGATCAGCGAGATGGCGGCGCCGACATAGACGACGATCTTGGCGAAGGCGGCGAAGGCGTCGGCCGCGAACAGGCCGAAGAAGGCGCTGCCGCCGGCGTCGCGGATGCCTGGAAGGAAGATGGCGGCGACGACCAGCAGGAGAATCGAGAGCCAGGTCAGCAGCCGCGCCGAGCGGTCGCCCGCCCAGGCCGCGGCGAGCATCAGCAGCAGGGCGCCGGTGCTCAGCACCTCCTCGGGGAGGACGAGGATGAAATCCTGCAGCATCAGTGATGCGCCTCCGCCTGATGCGCGGCCGGAGCGGCCGGCGCCGGCCGGCCCGCGGTCGGCTGCGCGTCGCCCTGCGGCGCGGCACGCTCGATCCGGGCGAGCAGGAGGTCCACGTCGGCGCGCATCGGGCCGAGGAAGCTCTCCGGATAGATGCCCATCCAGAGCACCGCCGCGGCGATCGGGGCGAGGATGGCGAGCTCGCGGCCGTTCAGGTCGAGCATCGCCGCGGCTTCCGGCGTGCGCGCCGTGCCGAAAGCGACCCGCCAATAGAGGTAGAGCATGTAGGCGGCGCCGAGAATGATGCCGGTGGTCGCGACCGCGGCGACCCAGGAGTTGATGCCATAAGCCCCGACCAAAGCGAGGAACTCGCCGACGAAGCCCGACGTGCCGGGCAGGCCGACCGAGGCCAT
>JAFAZM010000359.1 GCA_019239785.1 Sphingomonadaceae bacterium | reverse complement strand
CGCGGCCGGGATCGGTCCCGCCGGAAGAAGTGCGCCATCACGCAAGACGGGATAAGCACGGTCCGCCGGTTCGTCCACCCGGGCCGCGGCAGCCTTCCAGCGCGGGTCCCGGCGGGAACGCATCGGCTTCGCCCCCGTTACGAGGGGCGTGAGCAACCTCCTCGACTCCGTCGATTCCTCGAAGTTCGAGCCTCCGCCCGAAGCGGTCGACTTCTATGTCGAAAGCCTTCGCCTGCTGAAGGAATCGGGGATCCCCTTCCTCCTCTCGGGCACCTACGCGCTCGCCTGCTTCACCGGAATCACTCGGCCGACCAAGGATCTCGACGTCTTCTGCAAGCCCTCGGACGCGCCCAAGATCCTCGGCTTCTTCAAGGGCCGCGGCTACCGGATCGACATCGAGGACGAACGCTGGATCGGCAAGGTCTGGAAGGACGAGCATTTCTTCGACGTCATCTACAACATGTCGACCGCGAGCATCCCGGTCACCGACCATTGGTTCCAGCAGGCCTATGAAGCCGAGATCTACGGCACCAACGTCCGCATCACCCCGCCGACCGAATTCGTCCTCTCGAAGCTCTTCCTGCAGGACCGCTACCGCTATGACGGCGCCGACGTCGCCCATGTCATCCTCAAGAAGCATGCGGAGATCGACTGGCGCTACCTGCTCGACGCGATGGAGCTCTATTGGGAGGTGCTGCTGATCCACGTCCTCAATTTCCGCTTCATCTACCCGACCGAGCGCGAATGCATCCCGCGCTGGCTGTTCGACGAACTGATCGCGCGGCTGCAGGCGCAGGCGGACATGCCGGCGGCGCGGATGCGGATCTGCCGCGGCCGGCTGTTCAGCCCGCGCGACTATGTCATGGACATCGCCGAATGGGGCTTTGCCGACGTGGTCGGCAAGGGGATCGAGGAGCGGCATGAGCGCAAGCCCTGAGCGGATCCGGCTCGCCGCGATCGGCGACCTCCACGTCACCGAAGCGTCCGAGCATCGCTACCGCGAGATGTTCGAGGAGATTTCGGAAGCCGCGGACGTGCTCGCGCTCTGCGGCGACCTCACCAATTTCGGCAAGATCCGCGAGGCGGAGATCCTTGCCGAGGATTTGCGCCACTGCACGATCCCCACCGTCGGCGTGCTCGGCAATCACGATTACGAATGCGGCCAGCACGAGGAGGTCGCCCGCATCCTGCACGCCGCCGGCGTTACCGTGCTTGCCGAGCAGGCGGTGGTGATCCGCGAGGTCGGCTTCGCCGGCGTGAAGGGCTTCCTCGGCGGCTTCGGCCGCGGCGAGCTTGGCGCGTTCGGCGAGGCGGCGATCAAGGCCTTCGTCGATGCGGCGCTGGACGAGGCGCGGCGGCTCGAAAATGCGCTGCGCTCGCTGAAGACGGAGCGTAGCGTCGCCGTGCTCCATTATGCGCCGGTGCTGGAGACGGTGGTCGGCGAGCCCTGCGAAATCTACCCGTTCCTCGGCTGCTCGCGCCTCGCGGACGCGATCGACCGCTTCGACCATGTCGCCGCGGTCGTCCACGGCCACGCCCATCGCGGCACCTTCGCCGGCAAGACGCCCCGCGGCACGCCGGTCTACAATTGCGCGCAGATGGTGGTCCAGGCGGCCGAGGGCCGCCCCTACGCCCTTATCGAGGTCTAGCCGGCCGCGCCGGGGCCTGCTGGGGCGGCGCAGCCGGTGCCGGCGGCGCCGCGGCCGGCGGGCGCTGCTCGACCAGGGCCGCGGTCTCGATCGCGTCGAGCGCGGCACGGGCGGCGACGTAGATCTGCGCCTTGCGGATCCAGTCGGCGGCATTGTCGCGGGCCGGGATCCGGAGCACCTCGGCCAGGGCGACCTCGACCTGGCCGGCGTCGAGCCTTTGCTGGGCGCGACGCAGCCGCTCGGAAGGCTCGGTGGAAGGCGTGCCTTCGCGGCGCACGGTGATCAGCGAGCCGAGCTCGGCCTTCAGCGAATCCCACCAGCCGGTGTCCGGCGGCGCGCCGACCAGCCGCGGCCCCGCTTCCTGCAGGCCGAGCTGAAGGTCCTGCAGGGTCACCGGATTGTGCGAGGCGAAGATGATCCGGCCGACCGCATTGGGCTGGTTCTGGCCGAAGCGCTGCTGGAGCATCGATTCGAGGAAGCCCAAAGAGACGCCGCGATCGAGCGCGCGGCGCGCGGCGAAGGCGACGAGGAGCCCCTCGGCGCGGTCGGCATTGCCGACGGCTGCGCGCGATTGGGTGTCGACGCTGCCGATCCGCTGCTCGAGCTCGGCGACGCGGCGGGCGAGGTCGGGATCGATGGCGATGCGCTGCGGCTCCTGCCCGGCGCCGGGCGCCGGGGCGGGCATGGCCGGGGCCGGCGTCTGCACCGTGACCGGCGGCGGCGCGGGCTCGGGCGCCGGTTCGACCGCCGGCGCCGGCTCGGCGACGATGCCGAGCGCGCGGGCGCCCGCCTGCCAATGGCCGAGCACATAGCCCATCACGCCGAGGCCGAGCAGGAAGGCGACCCCCGGGAGGAGCAGAGCGCTCGCCCAGCCGCGCCGCCTCGGCGGTGCATAGGGGTCTACAGGGTCGTATTCGCCGTTCATCTCGCCTCGTTCCGCCCTACGTCTGGCACAGCTTGACGGCAAGCTCCAGCAAGGCCTCGTCGCGGGGCGTTTCCGCCACCGCCACCGCCTTCCAGCCGATGCCCACCGCGGCCGCGGTCTGCGCGCTGATCGCGGCAAGGACGAGCTTGCTTCGGTCGCCGGCCAGCTCGGCGACGCGGGTTGCGGCGCGGGCGGAATGGAGCAGCACGACCGCTTCGCCGAGCTTCGCGGGCAGGGCGCCGCAGGGCTCGGCGGCGTAGACGGCGATGTGGGTGGCGTTCGGAAGCGGCACATGGTCACGTCCACCGAGATGCAGCAGGGAACGGGCTCCATTCCGGGCCGCCATGGTCGCCAGCGCGGCGCCGTCCGAGGAGCCGGTCCTGACGTCGGCGAAGCCGGCCGCGCGCGCCGCCCCAGCAGTGCGCTCGCCCACCGCATAGCAGGGCAGATGGAGGAAGGGCTGCAGCCCCTCGCCGCCGAGCCGAGCCGCAGCCGCGCTGGTCAGCAGCACGGCGTCGAACGCCGCCGGGTCGGGTGGGCTCCAGGCGAGCGGCCGGGTCTCGAACAAGGGCGTGACGAGCGGCTCGAGCCCGAGCGCCCGCGCCCGCGCCGCCGTCTCGTCGGCGCCCGGCTGCGGGCGGACGATCACCAGCTTCATCGCGAGAACATTGCCCGCAAGGCCGGGCTGGCCGCCGCGAGCAGCCGCGCCGCCAGTTCTTCGGGCGCGCCCTCGCCGGCCTGGATCTCGCTGCCGTCGGCGCTGAGGATTTCCCCCTCCAGCGTGCCACCACGCGCGAGCGCGGCGACCGCGCTATGGCAATCGCCGCCGAGCGCCGCCAGGAACGCGCGCTCCGTCATCACGGCCTCGTGCGTCGGCTTATGGTCGATGGCGAGCAGCAGCTCGCGCAGCTTCTCGCGGCCGGCCAATATCTCCACGCCGATCGCGCCCTGCGCCGGCGCCGGCAACAGAGCGAGCGGCACACCCTCGGCGATGCCCAGCCGCTCGAGGCCCGCCGCGGCAAGCAGGGTCGCATCCACCTCGCCGCGGGCGATCTTCGCCAGCCGCGTCTGCACATTGCCGCGGATCGGCACGGTCTCGAGGTCCGGCCGGCGGGCAAGGAGCTGGGCGGCGCGGCGCGGCGACGAGGTGCCGACGGTCGCGCCTTTCGGCAGCGCGTCGAGGCTTTCGGCGCCGATCAGCCGGTCGCGCGTATCGGCCCTTTCCAGCATTGCGGCGATCGCGAACAGGGCCGGCCGGACCGTCTCGACGTCCTTCATCGAATGGACGGAAAGATCGGTGCGCCCTTCGGCGAGGCAGGCGTCGAGCTCCTTGGTCCAGAGCGCCTTGCCGCCAACTTCCGCGAGCGGCCGATCCTGGATCACGTCGCCGGTGGTGGTGATCGGGACGATCTCGACTGCCGCCTCGTCCCAGCCGTGCGCGGCCCGCAACGCGTCCGCGACCATCCGCGCCTGGAGCAGGGCGAGGGGGGAACCGCGGGTGCCGATGCGCAGGGGACGATCCATAGCGCGCTTGTGCTAGCCACTCCCCGGGTGGCAGGGAAGGCCGCGATGAGCCTGATCCTCGGCATCGAATCGAGCTGCGACGAGACCGCCGCCGCCCTGGTGACGTCGGACCGGCGCATCCTCGCCCATCGCCTTGCCGGGCAGGAGGCGGCGCACCGACCCTTTGGCGGCGTCGTCCCTGAGATCGCCGCTCGCGCCCATGTCGAGATCCTCCCCTCGCTGATCGAGGAGGTGCTGGCCGAAGCGGAGATCGGGCTGGACGCGGTGGACGCGGTCGCCGCGACCGCCGGGCCCGGGCTGATCGGCGGGGTCATGGTCGGCCTGGTGACCGCCAAGGGGCTGGCGCTTGCGGCAGGCAAGCCGCTGGTCGCAGTCAATCATCTCGAGGGCCATGCCCTCTCGCCGATGCTGAGCGATCCCGATCTTGCTTTCCCCTATCTGCTGCTGCTGGTCTCGGGCGGTCATTGCCAGTTGCTGTTCGTCGAAGGGGTGGGCCGCTACCGGCGCCTCGCCACCACGATCGACGACGCCGCCGGCGAGGCCTTCGACAAGAGCGCGAAACTGCTTGGCCTCGGCTTTCCCGGCGGCCCCGCGGTCGAGCGCGCCGCCGCGGAGGGCGATCCGCACGCGGTGCCGCTGCCGCGCCCCTTGCTCGGTTCGGCGGAGCCACATTTCTCCTTCGCCGGGCTCAAGAGCGCGGTGCTGCGCGCGAGCGAGACCGGGCGCTACAGCGCCGCCGACATCGCCGCCTCCTTCCAGCAGGCGGTGGTCGACTGCCTGGTCGACCGCACCCGGCGGGCGATCGAGGCTGCGCCGGGTGCGACGGCGCTGGTCGTCGCCGGCGGCGTCGCTGCCAACCAGGCGATCCGGGACGCGCTCACCAAGCTCGCTGGCGGGCACGGCTTGCCCTTCGCCGCGCCGCCTCTCTGGCTCTGCACCGACAATGCGGCGATGATCGCCTGGGCCGGCGCCCTGCGTCTCGATGCGGGCCTGGTCGACGGGCTCGACGCGCCCGCCCGCGCCCGCTGGCCGCTCGATCCCACTGCCGAGAAAGCGCGCGGCGCCGGGGTGAAGGCGTGAGAGCCTTTCTCCCACCGTTCGCCCTGAGCCTGTCGAAGGGCCTTCCTTCTCTTGCAGCCGAAGAAAGGGAAGGGCTTCGACAAGCTCAGCCCGAACGGATGCTGGGGAGGGGGGGCAAATG
>JAFAZM010000169.1 GCA_019239785.1 Sphingomonadaceae bacterium | reverse complement strand
CGGCATATTCCATGATCGCGGTCGATTCGGTGAGCACCTTGTCGCCATGGATCATCGCCGGGATCGTCCCCTGCGGGTTGATCTTGAGATAATCGGGCTTGTGCTGATCGAAGTTCAGCAGGTCGAGATAGTGGCTGTCGAAGGCGACGCCCTTTTCCGCCAGCGCCAGCATCGGCTTGCCGCTGTTCGCGTTCGGCTCCCAGTGGAACAGGGTGACCTTGTCGCTCATGGTGCCCTCTCGTGCCCCGCGATTCGATGCCGCGGCTTGTATTTCGAACGGACCAAATTAGGATGTAATACATACAAGTTTGGCGCACGGGTCAATGCCGTCCCGGGCCGCAAAAGCGAGAGGATCCACGGCATGAGCCAGACCGCGGCCGACGTCGTCAGCTTCCGGATCGAAGGCCGGATCGCCTGGGTCGCGTTCAACCGGCCGGAGAAGCGCAACTGCATGTCGCCGACCCTCAACCGGCGCATGCTCGAGGTGATCGAGGATCTCGAATTCCACGACGAGGTCGGCGTGCTGGTGCTCACCGGCGAGGGCAGCGCCTGGTCGGCCGGGATGGACCTCAAGGAATATTTCCGGGAGACCGAAGCGCGCGGCCTCGAAGGCGTGCGCAAGTCGCAGCGCGAGGCCTATGCCTGGTGGAAAAGGCTGCGCTGGTACCAGAAGCCCACCATCGCGATGGTCAACGGCTGGTGCTTCGGCGGCGGCTATGGGCCGCTCTTCGCCTGCGACCTCGCCTTCGCCGCCGAGGAGGCGCAGTTCGGCCTCTCCGAGATCAACTGGGGCATCCTTCCCGGCGGCGGCGCCTCCAAGGTCGCCGCGGAGCTGCTCTCCTTCCGCCGCGCCATGTACCATGCGATGACCGGGGAGACGGTGGACGGCCGGACCGCGGCCGAATGGGGCCTGGTCAACGAGGCAGTGCCGCTCAGCGGCCTGAAGGCGCGGGTGACGGAAGTGGCCGAGCTGCTGCTCAAGAAGAATCCGGTGGCGCTGAAGGCGACCAAGGACGCGATCCGCCGGGTGCGCGAGATGACCTACGAGAATGCCGAGGATTATCTGATCCGCGCGCAGGAGGCGGCGAACAGCTTCGACAATGAGGGGCGCAAGCACGGCATCAGCCAGTTCATCGACGACAAGAGCTACAAGCCGGGCCTCGGCGCATATGATCTGAGCAGGCAAGGCCGGTGAACCCCGGCAGGGGACCGGGTGGAGAGGACATATGAGCGATCCGATTCTGGCCGACTATATCATCGTCGGCGCCGGCAGCGCCGGCTGCGTGCTGGCCAACCGCCTCTCCGCCGATCCGGCGAATAGGGTGCTGCTGCTCGAAGCCGGGGGCGACGATCGCCCGCTCAGGAACCTCAAGCAATTCTGGTCGAACCTGCTGATCCACACGCCGATCGGCTTCGGCAAGACGCTCAACGATCCCAAGGTCAACTGGATCTACCAGACGGAGCCCGATCCCGGCACGGGCGGGCGCCCGCACAAATGGCCGAAGGGCAAGGTGCTCGGCGGTTCCTCCTCGATCAACGGCATGCTCTACATAAGAGGACAGGCCGCCGATTATGACGGCTGGGCGCAGATGGGCTGCCAGGGCTGGTCCTATGAGGACGTGCTCCCCTATTTCCGCCGCGCGCAGAACCAGGAGCGCGGCGAGTGCGAGACGCACGGCGTCGGCGGCCCGCTGAACACCTGCGACTTCCCCGAGCAGAACGAGGTCAGCAAGGCCCTGCTCGACGCCTGCGTCGAGGCCGGCATCCCTTACTCGCCCGACATCAACACCGGCGACCAGGAAGGGGTGAGCTGGTTCCAGCTCACCGAGAAGGGTGGCAAGAGATGCTCGACCGCGGTCGGCTATCTCCACCCCGTCGAGGGCCGCGCGAACCTGCGCATCGAAACCGAGGCGCAGACCACCCGCATCCTGTTCGAGGGCAAGCGCGCTATCGGCGTCGAGTTCGTCCAGGGCGGCGAGACCAAGGTCGCGCATGCCGCCGCAGAGGTGATCCTCGCCGCCGGCGCGGTCGCCTCGCCGCAATTGCTCGAAGTCTCCGGCATCGGCGCCGGCAGCGTGCTGCAGCGGCTCGGCGTCGAGGTCGTGCACGAATCCGCGACCGTCGGCGAGAACCTCCAGGACCATTATATGATCGGCTGCCAGTGGGCGGTGAAGCCCGAGTACAAGACCGTGAACGAGCTCTCGCACGGCTTTCAGCTCGCCAAGGAGATCGTCAAATATGCGGTCTCGAAGAAGGGCCTGCTGACCTATGCGGTCGCCCACGTCGTTGCCTTCACCAAGACCCGTGAGGGGCTCGATCATCCCGACGTCCAGTTCCACCTGATGGCCGCCTCGATGGACCTTGAGGCGCTTGGCCGCACCCAGAGCCTGGTGCTGGAGAAGACGCCGGGGCTCACCTGCACGCCCTGCCAGCTCCGGCCGGAATCGCGCGGTTCGATCCACTCCAGATCGGCCGACGCGCGCATCTACCCGGCGATCGTCCCCAATTACCTTTCCGATCCGCTCGATCAGGAATGCGCGGTCGCGCAGCTGAAGCTCGCGCGGAAGATCATCAACCAGCCCGCGATCCGCGGCTATCTCGCCGATCCGGCCGACCATTTCGGCGACACCGACGAAGCGATGCTCGGCTATGCGCGGGTCGCCGGCGGCACGCTCTACCATGCGGTCGGCACCTGCCGGATGGGCTCGGACCCGGCGGCGGTGGTCGATCCGGAGCTGAAGGTGAAGGGGGTCGAGGGGCTGCGCGTCGTCGACGCCTCGATCATGCCGCGGATCGCCTCGGGCAACACCAATGCGCCGACGATCATGATCGCCGAGAAGGCGTCCGACATGATCCTCGGTAAACCGGCATTGCGCCGGGCGGCATGAAGGACGGCGCTCGATGACCGACGTCCGCGAGGCCGCGTTCGCACTCTTCCGCGACTTCGGGATGACGACGATCTTCGGCAATCCCGGCTCGACCGAGCTGCCGATGTTCAAAGGCTTCCCGGACGATTTCCGCTACGTGCTGGCGCTGCAGGAATCGATTGCGGTCGGGATGGCCGACGGCTTCGCCCAGGCGACCCGCAACGCCGCTTTGGTCAACCTGCACAGCGCGGTCGGCGTCGGCCATGCGCTGGGTAATTTGTTCACCGCCTTCCGCAACCATACCCCGCTGGTGGTGATCGCCGGCCAGCAGGCCCGCTCCATCCTGCCTTATTTCCCCTTCCTCTACGCCGAGCAGGCGACCGAATTCCCCAAGCCCTATGTGAAGTGGAGCGTCGAACCGGCGCGGGCCGAGGACGTCCCGGCCGCGATCGCCCGCGCCTATTATCTGGCGATGCAGCCGCCCCGCGGGCCGGTCTTCGTCTCGGTGCCGGTCGACGATTGGGACCGGCCCTGCGAACCCTACCCGGCGCGGCGGGTGGGCCGGACCGTCCGCGGCGATGCTGCCCTGCTCGCCGAGCTTGCGGCGGCGCTGGCGAAAGCGAAGAACCCGGCGATCGTGGTCGGCGCCGAAGCGGCGCGCGACGGCGCCTGGGAGGAAACGGTCGCGCTCGCCGAGCGGCATCAGGCGCGGGTGCGGGTCGCGCCGATGTCCAGCCGCAACGCGTTCCCCGAGGACCACCCCCTGTTCGCCGGCTTCCTGACCGCCGCGCGCGAGCCGATCGTCAAGGACCTCGCCGGCCACGACCTGATCCTGGTGCTCGGCGCGCCGGTCTTCACCCATCACGTCGAAGGCTTCGGCCCGCATGCACCGGAGGGCGCGACGCTCTGGCAGATCGTCGACGATCCCGCGCTCGCCGCAGCCGCACCGGTCGGCACGGCGATCGTCGGCGACATCAGGGATGCGCTCGCCACCTTGCTCGGAGGCGAGGCGCCGGCGCGTCCGGCGCCCTCGCCCTTGCGGCGCCGGGCCCCGCCAGGACCGGAGCCGCTGACCGACGCCTTCGTCCTCTCCCGCCTCGCCGCCTTGCGCACGCCCGAGAGCATCGTGGTCGAGGAGGCCCCCTCGGCGCGCGGGGCGATGCACGATCATCTGCCGATCCTCACACGTGACAGCTTCTACACCTGCGCCAGCGGCGGCCTCGGGCACGGCCTGCCGGCGGCGATCGGGGTGGCGCTCGGCCGGCCGGGCGAGAAGGTGATCGCGTTGCTCGGCGACGGCTCGGCCATGTATGCGATCCAGGGCCTGTGGTCGGTGGCGCAACTGAACCTGCCGGTCAGCTTCGTCGTCCTCAACAATCGCCGCTACGAGGCTTTGATCGGCTTCGGCCAGCGTTTCGGCCTCAACCGCACCGTCGGCACCGACCTTGGCGGTCTCGACTTCGTCGCCCTCGCCGAGGGCCAGGGCATCGCCGCCACTCGCGTCGAAAGCGCCGCTTCGCTCGACGACGCGCTGGCCCGGTCGCTCGGCTCGCAGAAGCCCAATCTGGTGGAAATCCTCGTCGCCTGAAGGGAGCGCGTCATGGAGGTGCACGGGCTGGTTTGCCGTTTCGCCAAATTGCTGGCGCCTTTGCTGCTATTCGGCCTCCCTGCGCCGGCTGCGGCGCAGGGTGGTGAGTGCCCCGCGATCGTCTCAAATCTGAGCCTACCGCACGCCCGGATCATCAGCGTGGAAGTAATCCCCGGCGGTACGCGCTGGGCCCTGCCGGCTTCGCCATTCAATATCTTCCTCGGGCCGAATGCGTCGACCGAGGCGCGTTTCTGCCGGATCGTCGGCGTGATCGAGCGCGAGATCGGCTTCGAGCTCTGGCTGCCGCCGCATTGGAACCAACGTTTTCTCGGCGTCGGCAATGGCGGCTATACCGGGGCGATCAACTATCCGGCTTTGATCGGCGGCGTCGCCCGCGGCTTCGCCACCGCCTCGACCGACACCGGCCACGTCACCCTCGATTCCTTCTTCGACTCCCGCTGGATTCCCGGCCATCCCGACCGGGTCGAGAATTTCGGGCGGCGCGGCCATCACCTGCTCGCGCTTACAGCGAAGCGGATCATCCGGGCCTATTACGGGCAGAATCCGAGCTTCTCCTATTATGAGGGCTGCTCGTCCGGCGGCTGGCAGGGCCTGACCGAGGCCCAGCAATTCCCGACCGACTATGACGGCATCGTCGCCGGCGCGCCCGCGAACAATTTCGTGCGCCTGCAGACGCGCGGCTTCTGGCTCGACGCGCTGCACCGGCGCGATCCGGCCGGCGACCTCGGCCCGCCGCAGACCGCCCTGATCAACGCCGCCGCGCTCGCCATGTGCGATGCTGCGGACGGGGTGCGCGACGGCATCCAGAGCGATCCGCTCCATTGCGGCTTCGACCCCGCGGCCCTGCTCTGCCGGCCGGACCAGCGCGAGTCCTGCCTGACCCAGGCGCAGGTCGACCGCTCCCATCTGATCTACGGCCCGGTCCGTTCGCCGGGCGGGCTGCTCCTCTATCCCGGCAATGCCTATGGCGTGACGCCGTTCATGGCGCTGCCGCCCGGCGCAATGCAGGGCGACCTGCCGATCCTGCAGGTGAGCGAAGGCTGGCGGCACTGGACGCCGGAGACTTTCGATCCCGACCGCGACATCCCGGCGCTGGAGGCGCGGCTCGGCGGGGTGCTCGGCGCCTGGAACCCGGACCTTTCCGCCTTCCGCGCCCATGGCGGCAAATTGCTCAGCTGGCACGGCTGGGCCGATCCCTTGCTCTCGCCTTACAACAGCATCGCCTATCGCGATGCGGTCGTCGCCCGGATGGGGCCGGGCACGGACGGCTTCTACCGCCTGTTCATGGCCCCCGGCGTCGAGCATTGCGGCGGCGGTGCGGGCCCGGGCCGCTTCGACCTCTTGGGCGCCCTCATCGCCTGGCGCGAGCAGGGCCATGCGCCGGAAAGCCTCGTCGCCAGCGGCTCGCTCCCCGGCGGCGGCACCCGCACCCGCCTGCTCTGCCCGCACCCGCAGGTGGCGCGCTACAATGGCTCAGGCAGCAGCGACGATGCCGCGAGCTATCGCTGCGTGGCGCCTGGCGCCTGAGCCGTCTGGAGGGAGGGCCCTACCTGCCTTCGCCAAGGCTCTGGCGGGCAGCCTTCGCTCATTCGACCAAGGCTGACTTGCCGGCCCGAGCCGCGCAGCGGAAGGCTGGTGGAGCTGAGGGGAATCGAACCCCTGACCTCTGCAGTGCGATTGCAGCGCTCTCCCATCTGAGCTACAGCCCCGCGCCTTCGGGAGCGCCCAGATAGCGACGCCGCCCCGCCGATGCAACCCGGCGATCAGCGGCTTTTCACCCGCGCCAAAGCCTCGTCCAGCGCCTGCAGGAAACGCGACCGGTCCGCCTTGGCGAAAGGCGGCGGGCCGCCGCCCATGCCGACGGCCCCGGCGCGCAGGTCCGCCATGATCGCCCGGGTCGCGATCGCGCCGCCGATCGAGGCCGCGGTGAACGGCTTGCCGTTGGGCGCGATCACCGCCGAGGCGCCGGCCTTGAGGCAGCGGTCGGCAAGGAGGATGTCGCCGGTCACCACCACGCTGCCCGGGCCCGCGCGCTCCGCGATCCAGTCGTCCGCCGCGTCGAACGCGTCAGAGACGGTGACCCGCTCGATCAGGGGATGCGCCGGGACGCGCAGCCAGGCATTGCTGACGATCCGCACCGGCACCTCGTGCCGCCAGGCGACCTTGTAGATCTCCTCCTTCACCGGGCAGGCATCGGCGTCGACGAGAATGTTCGGTTCGGCGGCCATGCGCGCGGCGTTAACGCGGTAACGCGTCCCGTAAAGATGCCACGGACCGGGCATATCCCCATTCCGCAATGCGCTCCGAAGGATTATTATAGGATGAGGACGCGCGCCTTCGTTTTAGTGGCGCGAGTCCAAGACGACGGGAAACCGGCTGAAAAGATAGTGGCCCAGAATTTGTGGGAGTTAGGAAGGCGGGCGATCTCGTCCCGCGGAACTGTGCCGGTGCTGGCCGGCAGCGCGGCGATCGCGCTCGGCATGCTGGTGACGACCGGCTGGGCGCTCGGCCTTCCATTGCTGACCTCGGTCCTGCCGGGCGTCATCCCGATGCAGCCGGTCACCGCCCTGGCGCTGATCCTCGGCGGATTGGGCCTGCTGGCCGCCGCGCGGACCGGCGTGCCGCGCGCGGTCGCATTCGGGCTTGGCGGCGCCGTGCTGCTGCTCGCCATGCTCGATCTTGGCGAGTTCGTGAGCCGCGCCGAGTTCGGCGTCGATCGCCTGCTCTTTCCGGGCGGGATCGCGCACCAGGATTTCGCGATGGCCCATCCGGGGCGAATGGCCGAGCCCACCGCCTTCTGCTTCGTGCTCGGCGCGCTGGCGCTGCTGCTCGTCCGACGGCGCGGACGGACTGCGGCGCTGGCCTTCTCGGCCGCCGCCAGCCTGATCTTGTTCCCGGTCGGCCTCACCTTGCTCTGCTATCTGTTCGGAGCGGCGCCGACGCCGGGCCCGTTCGGCTTCACCCAGGTCGCGATCCCGACCGCGACCGGGCTCGCCTTGTTCGCGGTCGGCCTGCTGGCGCTGCGCCCCGACGCCGGCTGGATGCCGCTGCTGCTTGGCGACACGGTGGGCGCCGGCGCGGTGCGGCGGCTGCTGCCGATCGTGATCCTGGTGCCGATCCTGGTCGGTTCGCTCGCGGAAGCCGGGGTCGTGTACGGCCTCTATTCGCCCGAGCATCGGCTCGCGATCGTCACCGGCCTCTCCATCGCCCTGCTTGCCACCGTCATGATCTGGGCGGCGAGCCGCTTCGACCGGCTCGGCGCGATCCTCGACACCGAGCATGCGCTGCGCGAGGCGGAGCAACGCCTGCGCCAGTCGCAGGCCGAGCTGATCCACGTTTCCCGCGTCTCCGAGCTCGGCGCGATGGGCTCGACCCTGGCGCACGAGCTGAACCAGCCGCTCGCCGCGATCACCAATTACATCACCGTCTGCCAGCGGCTGGTCGAGACCGGCGGCGCGGCCAATCCGCGCGACCTCAAGCGGGCGCTCGCCCATGCCCTCGCCAGCACCGAGCGCGCCGCCGAGATCATCCGGCGCCTGAGGGCCTTCGTCATGAAAGGCGAGGTCAGCCAGGCGCCGCACGACATCAATGCGATCATCGAGGACGCCCTGGTGCTGGCGCTCGCCGGCGGCGTGCTGAGGAATGCGGGCACCTCGGTCGATTTCGATCCGGCGGCGCGCTGGGTGCTGGCCGATCCGATCCAGATCCAGCAGGTGCTGAACAATCTGCTGCGCAACGCCGCCGACGTGATGGAGGGGATGGAGCGGCGCGACCTCGTCCTCACCACCCGCCGTCGGGGCAGGATGGTGGAGATCAGCGTCGCCGACAGCGGCCCCGGGCTGCAGGGCGAGGACGGCGAGAAGCTGTTCGCCTCCTTCTACAGCGCGAAGGGCTCTGGCATGGGGCTCGGCCTTTCGATCAGCCGGACGATCGTCGAGGCGCATGGCGGCCGGATCTGGGCCGAGCCCGGCGAGACCGGCGCCGTCTTCCGCTTCACCCTGCCGGCCGCCGCGGCGCCGCGCCGCCAGCCCGAGGCGGAAGCGGCCTGAATTGCCGCCGGCCCGGACCGGGCCGCAATAAACCGTCGCGTAACCAATTCTGGGTTAAGCCGAGTCGCGGAGGGGGGAGATGGGAGATTGGGCGATGACCCAACACCGTTTCCGGACCGCCGTGCTGATCGGCGAATGGCGCGAGACGCGCGAGCAGGCCTGCGCGGATGCGCTGCGGACGCAGCAGGCGCGCATCGACGAGCGCATCGCCGGACAGCTCGTCTGGCGCGTGCCCGGCGAGATCGAAACCGACTGCACGCGGGTCTGACCAAAGGAACCCCGGCGCTTCCTTCATCGTTCTTCTCTCTCCAGATTCGGGAGAGAAACATGTCCACCATTCCCAACAGCGCAATGCCCCATGCCGGCCCCGTCGCCGAGACGGATGAAGGCGGCGAGACCCTGACCATGGCCCAGCGCGCCGCCGATCTCGCCGAGACCGCCCGCGACAAGGCCGGCAGGCTCGTCGAGCTCGCCAAGGAAAATCCCAAGACCGCGATCGCCGGCGCCGCCATCGCCGCCGCGGCGGCCGCCGCCATCCCCCTGGTCCGCGCCAAGCGCCGCAGCGCCGCCAACGGGGCCAGCGCGCCGAAGAGCGACAGCGCCAAGGCCCCGGCCCGCAAGCGCAGCACGACGCGCAAGAGCCCGGCGAAGAAGAGCTAGGCTCCCCAGGCTTCCTCGTCCGCTGTTCTCCGGCGAAAGCCGGAGCCCAGTCTATGGCTCCTGCTGGACCCCGGCTTTCGCCGGGGAACAGCCGGCTGGCGCTTTCAGAACACCTCGCCGAACAAATGCAGCATCGCCGCCCAGGAGCGGCGGTCGGCTGTCTCGTCATAGCGGAAGCCGGGGAAGCCGAACGCATCGATGAGCGGATTGGTGAAGCTGTGGCCGACGCCGCCATAGACGTGCAGCTGCCAATCCTTCCCCGCCGCGCTCAGCCGCTCGGTGAATTCGACGATCTGCGCCAGCGGCACCACCGGATCCTCGGCGCCGTGGCAGAGCAGGACCTTCGCTCGGATCGCCGCATCCTCCTCGGTCGTCCCGGGCAATATCCCGGCATGAAACCCCACCGCCGCCCGCAGCGGCGCCCCCGTCCGCGCCAGCTCGACCGCCACCGCGCCGCCAAGGCAATAGCCGACCGCCGCAAGCCGTTCGGCATCGACATGGGCGCGGTCCTGCAGCACGCCGAGCGCCGCCGTCACCCGAGCCCGCAATTCCGCCACATCGTCGCGCAACGTTCGCACCACCGCCTGCGCCTTCGCCATCGCCTCGGGATCGCCGGGCGTCGGCGGCTCGAACTCCGGCCCGAACATATCCATTGCGAACGCGACATACCCCGCCTCCGCCAGTTGCGCGGCCCGCTTCCTGGTCTGCTCGGTGAGACCGCCCGCCTCGTGAATGACGAGAACGCCCGGTGCGGCGCGGCCGCCGGAGCCGTCGGCGAGATACCCGGTGTAGCCTCGCCCGCCCGCCGCATAGTGGATCGCTTCAAGGTGCATTGCGTTCGGTCCCTTCAACTCGTGTAGAGCGTGATCGCGAAGATCGCGAAACGATAGGCCAAAGCGATGGCGCCGATCGCCACGGTCAGCACCGCGACCTTGGCGATCCGGGCCGCGCCGCGCGACCCGTAGAAGCGGCCCGTTGCCGCATAGAGGTAGACCGCGCAGGCGAGGAGGTTGAACACGGACAGGGCCATGTCGACCGATCCGGCCTCGAGCCCGCCGCCGCCGGCGAGCCGATCCGCTTCCGCAAGCAGCATGGACAGGCACAACAGGAGCAGGATGAAGGCGTAAAGATGCAGCGCGAAGATCACATGCGCACCGAGCGCGCGCCGCGCGCGTGGATGGAGCGCGGGCAGGAAGAGCGCGAAGGCGAGCGCCATCAGGATGATCAGCGCCTTGGCATTGAGCACGGCCGCCCGATCGAAGGCGGGGGCGAAGGCGGCATAGGTTTCGTGCCGCCATCGCAGCCGCGCTTCGGTCATGGCCCGCGCGACCTCCTGCCAGTCCTGGTTGTGGAGGTGGGAGGCGAGCGGCGAGGAAAAGATGGCGAGATGAGTCCAGGACTGGACCGCGAAGAACAGGGCGTTGGCGATCAGGAAGAGCTGGAGGGGTCCGAGATAGGGCCGCCTCTGACCGGACACATAGTGCACGGTGAGCGCGCCGGGTGTCGCGAGCAGGGCCCGAAAGCTGCGCAGCAACTTGCCGTCGACATTGCTGAGTGCCGCGAAGATGCGCGCGGCAAGATCGTCGACCTTGAGGTCGCGCGGCCGCAACGGCTCCTCGCCGCAGGTCGGGCAAAAGGCGGTTCTCCGCACCATGCCGCACCCCGGGCACGTCCATTTCGCCGTAGCGCCCACACGCCCTCCCGGTAATCGGCTTAGACAAGCGAGCGCGCTCCGCCTAGCCACCCCGCGGGCTCGCCGCTAACCCAGGGTTCACGCAAAACCCCTACATTGCGGCGGCGCCCCTCAGATCCTATCTAGGGTGCGATGCAGCGGCGCGGCGCGGGGCGGTTCCCGCGCGGGCGCCGCGCGACGGGAAACGACGATGGCCGACGACAACCGCAATGCTGGCGACAAGGAGCCTTCGGGCAACAGCTGGATGAAGAGCCTGCTGATCTGGGCCGGGATCATCCTGGCGCTGGTCCTGGTCGTGCAGATGGTCGGCGGCGGCGCTTCGGCGAGCCAGGCCTCGCTGCCTTATTCGGATTTCCTTGCCAAGGTCGATGACGGCAGCGTGAAGAGCGTCGCGATCGGCAAGGAGACGATCACCGGCAGGCTTTCCGACCAGACCACCTTCCGCACCAACATCGTCCCCGATCCGACGCTGACCCAGCGGCTCGCCCAGAAGGGCGTGCGCTTCGACGGCGCGCCGGAGCCGACGACCTCGCTGTGGATGCTCCTGCTCTACCAGTCGCTGCCCTTCCTGCTCATCCTCGGCATCGCCTTCTTCGTGATGCGCCAGATGCAGAAGAATGCGGGCTCGGGCGCGATGGGCTTCGGCCGCTCCAAGGCGAAATTGCTGACCGAGAAGCACGGCCGCGTCACCTTCGACGACGTCGCCGGCATCGACGAGGCGCGCGAGGAATTGCAGGAGATCGTCGAGTTCCTGAAGGACCCGACCAAATTCGCGCGGCTGGGCGGCAAGATCCCGAAGGGCGCTTTGCTGGTCGGCTCGCCCGGCACCGGCAAGACGCTGCTCGCCCGTGCCATCGCCGGCGAGGCAAACGTGCCCTTCTTCACCATTTCGGGCTCGGATTTCGTCGAGCTGTTCGTCGGAGTCGGCGCGAGCCGGGTGCGCGACATGTTCGAGCAGGCGAAGAAGAACGCGCCCTGCATCGTCTTCATCGACGAGATCGACGCGGTCGGCCGCCATCGCGGCGCCGGCCTCGGCAACGGCAATGACGAGCGCGAGCAGACGCTGAACCAGCTGCTCGTCGAGATGGACGGCTTCGAGGCGAACGAGGGCATCATCATCATCGCCGCCACCAACCGGCCCGACGTGCTCGATCCGGCCCTGCTCCGCCCGGGCCGCTTCGACCGCCAGGTGGTGGTGCCGCGCCCGGACATCGACGGCCGCGAGAAGATCCTCCAGGTCCATATGAAGAAGGTGCCGCTGGCACCGGACGTCAATGCGCGCACCATCGCCCGCGGCACGCCGGGCTTCTCCGGCGCCGATCTCGCCAACCTCGTCAACGAGGCGGCCTTGTTCGCGGCGCGGCTCGGCAAGCGCCTCGTCGCGATGAAGGAGTTCGAGCACGCCAAGGACAAGGTGATGATGGGCGCCGAGCGCAAGTCCATGGTGATGACCG
>JAFAZM010000088.1 GCA_019239785.1 Sphingomonadaceae bacterium | reverse complement strand
AGTTCACGCTCACCGTGATGGAAGGCGCGATCATGCAGGCGCGCACCTATCGCGACATCGCCAGCTTCGACCGCAACATCGCGGTGCTGCGCGCGCATTTCGACATGCTGATGGAGCGGGCGCGGGCGGAGAAGGTGCCGGCCTGACCGGGAAGAGGGAGGGAAACATGCCGCAAGTGAACTATCTCGCCGTGCTGCTCGCCGCCTTGTCGGCCTTTCTGCTTGGCGGTCTCTGGTATTCCTTGTTGTTCGCCAGGCCTTGGGCGGCGCTGACCGGGCAGAGCGAGGAGAAGCTCAAATCGGGCAATCCGGCGATCGTCTTCGGCGGGGCCTTTCTGCTCAATCTGGTCGCGGCCTATGTGCTGGCGATGTTCGTCGGCGGAACGGGCCTGAAATTCTCGGCCCTTGCCGGCCTTGCGGTGGGCCTGTGCTGGGTCGCGACGGCCGTCGGCGTCGCCTATCTGTTCGAGCGGCGGCCGTTGGGCCTCTGGCTGATCAACGGCGGCTACGTCACGCTGCAATATACCGCGATGGGCGCGATCATCGGCGCGATGAGCTGAGCGGTCCGCACGCCGCGGTCAATGCCGCTTGAAATATTGCACCTCGCGCTCATGCTTCTCCGCGGCCGCGCGCGTCTCGAACGTGCCGAGATTGCGCCTTTTGCCGGTCTTCGGGTCCTTCTTGCGCGAGTACAGGCGCCAGCCTGATTTGAGCTTGCGGATCATGCTGTTGCAACGGCGCAGCCGCCGCGCTCGTTCCTCAGGCTGCGGCAGGCCGGTAGCGAGGCTCGGGGATCGGATAGCCCTTGTCGCGCGCGACCGCGAGCCATCCAGCGATCGCATGGCGGACATTTGCCACCGCCTCATCCGGCGTGTCGCCGTGCGCCGTGCAGGCGCGCAGGTCGGGCACGTCGGCGATCCAGCAGCCGTCCTCGGCCGACCAAAACAGATTGATATGGTAGCGGGGTTCGCTCATTCCTCGAGGCTCAATCCAAACTCTTCGATCATATCAAGAAACTGCCGGACTTGGTAGCGCTTCGCCTCCTTGCTCTCAGGCTGGACGGGCAGCGACCGATTGGCTTTGGGGTGGACGTATTTTGCGTGTGGCTCCCGACGGTTCGGTCGAGAGCGAAGCCAAAGGCGCTGAGCAGCTTTTCGAAATCGCGGAATTTGATGCTCGGCTGCGGCTTTTGCAGGAGCTTCGCATACAGCTTGGATGCCTTGGCCATGACTGCCTCGATCGAAGTTGGCAGCCTGTCATGAATCGCCGATACCGGCCGAAATCAACACAAATGTGTCCGCGCCAATCCGACACCTGCAGAATATAAGCCGGCGCAATATTCTTCACCGCATCCGCCGCCCCATCCGCATCTGGCGCGTCTTGCCATAGCGCGTCTTGCGGGTCCCCGGCTTGCCTTCGGTCGAATGGCCGAGCAGAGGCGCGCGGCGCTGCTCGGTGGCGAGGCCGAGCTCGTCGGCCTCCAGCCGGCGGATCTCGTCGCGGAGGCGGCCGGCCTCCTCGAACTCCAGGTCGGCGGCGGCCTTGCGCATCCTTTTCTCGAGATCGTCGAGATAGGCGCGCAGGTTGTGGCCGACGAGATGCGGCCGTTCCTCGTCGCCGGTGTCGATCATCACCGAATCGCGGTTCGACACGTCGGCGAGGATGTCGGCGATGTTGCGCTTGATCGTGGTCGGGGTGATCCCGTGCGCTTCATTATATTCGCGCTGCTTCTCGCGCCGCCTGTTGGTCTCGTTGAGCGCGCGCTCCATCGAGCCGGTGACCCGGTCGGCATAGAGGATGACGCGGCCCTCGACGTTGCGGGCGGCGCGGCCGATCGTCTGGATCAAAGAGGTCTCGGAGCGCAGGAAGCCCTCCTTGTCCGCGTCGAGGATCGCGACCAGGCCGCATTCCGGGATGTCGAGCCCTTCGCGCAGCAGGTTGATGCCGACCAGCACGTCGTAGACGCCCATCCTGAGGTCCCGGATCAGCTCGATCCGCTCCAGCGTTTCGACGTCCGAATGCATGTAGCGGACCCGGAGGCCCGCCTCGTGCAGGAATTCGGTGAGGTCCTCGGCCATGCGCTTGGTGAGCGTCGTGACCAAGGTGCGATAGCCGAGCTGCGCGGTCTTCTTCGCCTCGAAGATCAGGTCGTCGACTTGGTCCTCCACCGGCTTGATCTCGACCGGCGGGTCGATCAGCCCGGTCGGCCGGATCACCTGCTCGACGAAGACGCCGCTGGTCTGCTCCAGCTCCCAGGAGCCGGGCGTTGCGGAGACGGCGACGGTCTGCGGCCGCATCACGTCCCATTCGTTGAAGCGCAGCGGCCGGTTGTCGATGCAGGAGGGCAGGCGAAAGCCATATTCGGCGAGCGTGATCTTGCGGCGATGGTCGCCGCGCGCCATCGCGCCGATCTGCGGTACCGTCTGGTGGCTCTCGTCGACGAAGAGCAAAGCGTTTTCGGGCAGATATTCGAACAGGGTCGGCGGCGGCTCGCCGGGGAGGCGGCCGGTGAGGAAGCGGCTGTAATTCTCGATGCCTGCGCAGGAGCCGGTCGCGGCGATCATCTCCAGGTCGAAATTGGTGCGCTGCTCCAGCCGTTGCGCCTCGAGCAGCCGCCCTTCCGCCTGCAATTCCTTCAGCCGCTCGGTCAGCTCGAAGCGGATCGCCTCCATCGCCTGCTTCAGCGTCGGGCCGGGCGTCACATAGTGGCTGTTCGCATAGACCTTCACATAGTCGAGCGCTGCGATCTTCTTGCCGGTCAGCGGATCGAACTCGGCGATCGATTCGATCTCGTCCCCAAAGAAGTCGATCCGCCAGGCCATGTCCTCATAATGGGAGGGGAAGATCTCCAGATTGTCGCCGCGCACCCGGAAATTGCCGCGGGCGAAGCCCTGGTCGTTGCGCTTGTACTGGAGCGCGACCAGCTTCCGGATGATCTCGCGCTGGTCGACCGTCTCGCCCTTCTTCAGGCCGAAGGTCATCGCCGAATAGGTTTCGACCGAGCCGATGCCGTAGAGGCAGGAGACCGAGGCGACGATGATCACGTCGTCCCGCTCGAGCAAGGCGCGGGTGGCCGAGTGGCGCATCCGGTCGATCGCCTCGTTCACCGAGCTTTCCTTCTCGATATAGGTGTCGGAGCGCGGGACGTAGGCCTCGGGCTGGTAATAATCGTAATAGGAGACGAAATATTCCACCGCATTGTCGGGGAAGAAGCTCTTGAACTCGCCGTAGAGCTGGGCGGCGAGGATCTTGTTCGGCGCCAGCACGAGCGCCGGCCGCTGCAGCGCCTCGATCACCTTGGCCATGGTGAAGGTCTTGCCCGAGCCGGTGACGCCGAGCAGCACCTGGGTGCGCTCGTCCTGGCGCATCTGGTCGACCAGCTCCGCGATCGCCTGCGGCTGGTCGCCGGCCGGCTGATAGTCGGAGACGATCTTGAACTTGCGGCCGCCCTCGGCCTTGTCGGGCCGCTCCGGACGGTGGGGGATGAAGGTCTGGCCGGTCTCGGGCTCTTCGAGGCTGGTGCGGATCGTGATCGCCATGCCATTCATATGGCGATTGAGATGCCGGTCCGCTAGAACGGACGCACAACGACCGGGAGATTGAGATGCGCCTCCGCCTCGCCTCCACCGCCCTCCTGCTGCTCGCCGCCTGCGGCAGCCAGTCCTCCAACCGGGAGGCCGCCAACGGCGCCGCGCCCGCCGGCCCGACCGGCGCCGCCGCGCCTGCCGCCGACGCCGGCGGTGCGGGCCTCACCACGATCCAGCCGGGCGAGTGGGAGGTCACGATGGCGATCCGCTCGACCGAGATGAGCGGCATGCCGGCCGGCATGCGCGCGCCGAACATCCCGCCGACGACGATGCGCAGCTGCGTGACTCCCGAGCAGGTCGCCCGCGGCAATGCCGCCTTCCTCAGCGGCGGCAGCCATCGCTCCGGTGTCGATTGCGACTATAGCCGAGTTACCGTCAGCGGCGGCCGGATCCAGGGCACGTCCAGCTGCACCGGGCCGAACCTGCAGGCGACCGTCACTTTGGACGGCAGCTTCACGCCGACCAGCTACGAGATGGACGAGCAGATGGAATCCAACGTGCGCGGCCGCACGATGCGCACGACCAACCACCTGAGCGGCCATCGGATCGGCGATTGCGCGCCGGGCCAGGAAAACGCCGGACCGGCGATCCCGGTCGGTGACCGCGCCGGCAAGTAGGAGATCGACGCGCTTCAATTTTCCGGTGCGCCGGAGTGTCACGGGGAAACAACAAGAAGGGGGGATAAGAGGATGCGTGCACTCGCTTTGCTTGCCGTGCTGCCGCTGGCGGCGTCGTGCGGGGACGACCCGGTCGAGAACAAGGCGGCGGCCGTCGTGGCCGCGCCGTCGCCGGGCCAGTGGGAGCTGACCTCCCAGGTCACCCGCTTCACCCAGGCCGATCATGGCCGCCCCAAGATCGACACGCCGGTCGGCACCCGCGCCACCCAGAGCGTCTGCGTGGCGGCGGGCCAGCAGTTGCCGGCCGCGCTCTTCGCCGGCGACAATCTCACCTGCAGCTACAGCGCCTATTATGTGCGCAACGGCATCGCCAACGCGACCTTGAACTGCCGGCGCGAAGGCCTGAACGGCGACATCGCGATGAACTCCAGCGGCCATTTCCAGGCCGACAGCATCGACCTGCACCGCAGCATCCGCACCATTCTGCAGGGCGACGGGGACGTGCTGATCGAGAGCGACGTCACTGGCCGCCGCACCGGCGCGACCTGCACGCCGGCCCCGGCGGGTCCAGCGGGCCAGAACAAGCAGTGATCCTCGAATTCCTCCCCTCTGGGGGAGGAATGAAACAACAGTCAGCTAACTGGAGCGACAGAGCTCGCTCTACTGCTCCCTGAACGCGGTCTCGCCCATGCGGGTGATCGGCGTCAGCAGATATTGCAGCACGGTCCGCTTCTCGCCGAGCAGGTCGACTTCGGCGACCATGCCCGGGCCGATCGGCATCGGATGGCCGGCAGGATCGCGCAGCACGTTCTCGGTGGTGCGCACCCGCACGAGATAATAGGTTTCGCCGGTCCGCTCCTCGGACATCGCATCGGGCGAGATGCCGACGACGCTGCCGTCGAGCAGGCCGTAGACCGCGCGGTCATAGGCGGTGATCGCCACCCGGGCGCTCTGGCCGATATGGACGAAGGCGATGTCGGCTGGCTTGACCCTGGCCTCGATCAGCAAGGTGTCGCCGGAGGGCACGATCTCGACCACAGGCTCGCCGGCATGGACGGTGCCGCCGACGGTGGTGACGAGGACGCGGTTGATCCGTCCGGCCAGCGGCGCGCGCAGCACGGTGCGCTCGACGCGATTCGCGAGCCCGGGCAAAGCGTGCGAGCGCGCGGCGAGCTCGGCTTGGGCGGTGGCGAGCTCGGTTCCCGCCTGGGCCCGCCATTCCTGATGGTTCTGGGCCAGCGTCGAGCGGGCCTCGACGACCGCGGCGCGGGCGCGGGCCACCGTCTGCGCGGCGCCCTCCATGTCGGCGCGCGCGATGTCCTCCGCGCTTTGCGCCTGGACCAGGCTCAGCCGCGGCTCGATGCCGCGCTCGACCAGGGGGCGGATGATCCGCTCCTCCGACTGGCGCTGCTCGTAAGTGCTGGTCCGCGAGCGGTAGGTGGCCTCGGCCTCGGCGACGCTGCGCTGCACCTCGGCCATCCGCGCCTGGCCGGCGCCGATGATCCCCGCGAGATTGGCGAGCCGCGAAGCGTGGAGCGCTTGCTCGATCTGGACCTGCTCGGCGATCGCGGGATCGCTGGTCGCCGGATAAACCGGCTCGCGGTCCTGCACCTCGGCCTCCAGCCTGGCGATCTTCACGCGCAATGCGGAGACGGTCGCCTGGCCGCTGCCGAGCTCGGAGCCGGTCGCGGTCGGATCGAGGCGGATCAGCACGTCGCCGGCGCGGACCTGCTGGCCGGCATGGACGAGGATCTGCTGAACGACGCCGCCCTCGAGATTGGAGATGATCTGCAGCCGGGCGCTGGGGATCACCCGCCCCTGGCCGCGCACCGTCCGGTCGAGCTCGGTGAAGCCCGCCCAGAGGAAGAAGGCGACGATGAACGCGACCACGAACCACAGCAGCAGGTTCGAAGCCGTCCGCGGCTTGATCCTGGTGGTCAGGTCCTCGAGGTGCGTGCCGTGCATCCGTCGACTCTTACGCAGCCCTCGGCCGCATGATCTGCTTCAGCACATTGTCGCGCGGCCCGTCGGAGACGATCTTGCCCTTGTCCATCAGGATGATGCGGTCGACCAGCTGGAGCAAAGGCGGCCGGTGCGTGATCAGCAGCAAAGTGCGGCCGGCCAGCTCCTCGCGCAGCCGCTGGATCAATGCGCCCTCGGTCTGCGCGTCCATCGCGCTCGACGGCTCGTCCATCACCATGATCGCCGGCTTGCCGGCGAGCGCGCGCGCGATCGCGATCGACTGGCGCTGGCCGCCGGACAGGCCCTCGCCGCGGTCGGCGAGGCGAAGGTCGTAGCCGTTGGCGATCTGGCCCATGAACTGGTGGGTGCCGGAAATCTCGGCCGCGCGGATCATCTCCTCGTCGCCGATGCCGGGCCGGCCGAGCACGATATTCTCGCGGACCGACCCGGTCAGCAGCACGCTCTCCTGCATCGCGGCGCCGACATTGGCGCGCAGGCTGGCCGGATCGAGCTGGCGCACGTCGGTGCCGTCGATCATCACCAGCCCCTCCTCGGGCGGATACAGGGCAAGGAGCAGGCGGGCGACCGTCGACTTGCCCGAGCCGACCCGGCCGAGCAGGGCGACATGCTCGCCGGGCTCGATCGTGAAGCCGAGCCCGTCGATCGCCCGCTCGGGCGCGCCCGGATAGCGGAAGCCGACGTTGCGGAACTCGATCTTGCCGGCGACCCCGCTCAGCTTCAGCGCCTCGCCGGCCGGGCCTTCGGACGGCATCTTCATCATCTCGTTGATCTGGCGGTAGGCGGTGCGGGTCGAGGTCAGCCGCGCCAGCAATTGCGAGATCTGGGCGAGCGGCGCGATCGCCCGGCCGCCGAGGATCGAGCAGGCGATCAGGCCGCCCATGGTCAGCTCGCGGTCGGCGATCAGGCCGACGCCGAGGATGACGACGCCGGCATAGGAGATGGTGCCGGCCGAGGTCGCGAAGGTGACTCCGATGGTCGAGACCAGCCGCTGGCGCAGCGAGCTGTCCGAATGCTGCTTGACCGCCTTCAGCCAGCGGCGCGACATCAAGGGCGCCGCGCCCGACGTCTTCACCGCCTCCAGCCCGCCGATCGCCTCGACCAGCACCGACTGCTTCTGCAGGCCTTCGCCCATCGTCCGCGCCGACAGCCGTTCCATCGCCGGATGGGTGAGCCAGCCGACCAGGATGACCAGCGGCACCATGATCCCGGGCACGAACACGACCTTGCCGCCGATCACCGCAACCAGGGTGAGGGTGAGGATGATGAACGGCACGTCGACGATCGCGGTCATCGTCGCCGAGGCGAAGAAGTCGCGCAGCGCCTCGAGCTCGCGCATCATCCCGGCGAGCGCGCCGGTCGAGCCCTTCTTCAGCTCCAGCCGCATCGCAAGCATCTTCTCGAACACCGCCTCGCCGATGTCGCGGTCGATCTGGGCGCCGGCATGGTCGACGAAATAGGCGCGCAGCATCTTCAGGATGAAATCGAAGATCACGACGATGCCGAGGCCGATGCTGAGCGCGACCAGAGAGGAGGTCGCGTTGTTCGGGACGACGCGGTCGTAGACCGTCATCGTGAACAGGGAGGTCAGGAGGCCGAAGATGTTGATGAAGATCGCGGCGATCGCGACCTTCCAATAGGTCGAGCGATTCGCCCGCATCGGCGCCATCAGCCATTCGGCGAGACGCCGTTCCGGGATCTTGACGAGAGTCTCGTCGCTCATCCCTCGCCCCTCAATTGGTCGGCGTCGATATGCAAGGTGTCGAGCAGGCGTCCCATACGCGAAAGCAGGACATAGCGCGCCGCATCCAGTTCCGTGAGGGCCTGGATATAGGCGGTGGCGCTTTCGAAATAAGAATCTTCGGCGGCGACCACGTCGAATAGGGTGCCGCGCGCGGCGCGGAAGCGCTCGGCGATCACGTCGCGGGAGCGGCGGCTGGCGATGTAGGAGGCTTCGAGCGCGGTCAATTGCTCCTCGAGGGCGCGTACGTCGGACCAGGCGATGGCGGCGTCGCGGCCGGCCTCCTCGCGGATGCGGTTGGCATGCGCGTCGGCGGCGCGGGCGCGCGCCGAAGCTTCGTCGGCGCGCGCATTGTAGCCGCCGAACAGGCGGTAGCGCAGGCCGATATTGCCGCGGATGTCATAGTCGCGCTGGGTCTCGATGACGCCGTAGCGGCCCGCGTCGATGCCGACCGCGACCCGCGGCAGCCGGTCGGCGCGGGCGGCGCGGGCCTCGTCGCGGGCGGCGTCGGACTGGGCCTGGGCGCTGCGCACGGTCGCCGACTGCTCGGCGGCGAGCACCGCCTCGTCGCGGCTGGCCACGGCCGGGCCGGCGGGTGCGCGCCCGAGCGCCGGCGGCGGGCTTCCGGTCAGCTCGGTGAAGCGCGCCTCGGCATTGGCGAGCGAACGGCGGAACTGGGCGAGGCGGGTCTCGGTCTGCGCGATGTAGGAATCGACCCGGGCGAGGTCGCCCTCGGCGGACGCGCCCTGGCGAATGCGGATTTCGACCGCGGCGCGCAGGTCCCTCTGACTGGCGACGAAGGCCTCGGTCAGCGACACCAAGGCGCGGAAGGAGAAGACGTCGTACCAGGCGGCGACCGCGTTCAGCGCCACCTGGCTGCCGGCCGCTTCCAGATCGGCGGCGGCGGCGCGCAGGCGGGCGCCCGCGGCGGTGACGCGGCGCGCGCTGGCGCCGAAATCGAACAGGGTCTGTTGGGCGGAGAGCAAGGCGTCGGTGCGCTGGCGCGGCCGCGACCGCTCGATGATGTTGAACGGATCGTTGGAGAAAGCGCGCGAGATCACCCGGTAGGAGGTGATGCTGAGATCGACGGTCGGCAGCTGCGCCTGCCGCGCTTCGGAAACCGCCGCCCGCGCCTCATCCTCGCTGGCGGCGACCTCGGCGGTGCCCGGGTGGCGCTCGACCGCGGTGGCGATGGCGTTGCGGAACTGCTCGAAGCTGGTCTGCTCATGCCGCAGCCGCAGCACCGGATCGTTGCTGAAATCGATCGTCATCGGCGTGCCGGTCGGCGCCGGCAAAGGCTGCGGCGCCTGGCCGAGCGCGGGCGCGCTCAGGGCGAGACAGGCCGTTGCCGTCGCAAGACAGGATCGAAGGCGCAATTTGTGACTCAATATAGCCGAGCGGCGCGATGTAGTGCCCGCGGCTGCCTAATACCAGCTTTTCCCGCGGTGCGGCACAAGATTTGCAGCGAGGTCAATCGCTTGTGGGACAGGCGGAAGACTGCGCTTCCGCCGGTCCGCGGGCCGTCCCGGACCGGGGGGCGCAGGCGCGGCGGCCATGGCGAAAGAAAAGTTAACGAGGGACCGAAAGATTTGGCGCGGCGGCGAGACTAGGAGAGCGGGAGGTGCAGGAAACGTGCGACGCTATCGCTACCGGACTCCCGCGCTCACCGGCCCCTGGCGCGACAGCCATGACGACGCCGTCAGCGACGCGGTCAGGGCCAAGCAGGCCCGGCGCGATCCCGATGCGCCGTCCGGGTTCGAATGGACCGTGCCCGGAGAGATCGAGACGCGCAACAGCGAGGCGCCCGCCACCGCGCGGCGCTGACGCAGGAAAGGTTCAGCACTGGATCCAGTGGTGGTGCGCCCGGATCCGTGCCAGCTCGCGCGCGCTCATCGCCGCGACGAAGGCGTTGGCGGAATGCGCGCCCGCGTCCAGCCGCTCCATCCCCGCCTCCGGCTCGCCTTCGGCCGCCGCCAGCTCGCGCAGCGCCGCGAAGCGGATACGGTCGGAGGGATGGCCGGCCGCATAGCTTTCGACCAGGTCGCGCGCATTGCCGCCGTCATGGTTCGCCGCGAGGGCGAGCAGCGCCTCGGTCGCGCTCCGGTTGAGGATCGAGACGATCTCGCATGTCTTCGGGTCGAACCGGTACTGGTCGAGGAAGGGCAGGCACGGCGTCGCGTGCATGATGTTGATCGAGACCGACATCTCGTCGGCCGGCAGCTGGTCGTGCACGTCGCGATGCGCCCGGTAGAGCATCACCTTGCCCTGCTCGAGCCGGGACTTCTCGACGAACCTCAGGTCCACCTTCTCGCCGGGCAGGCCGACGACCTTCTCGAAATCATATTCGTAATATTCGCTCCAATAGCCCGGTCCGAGATAGCCGACGGTGAGGAACGAGAAATTGTGGTCGTGCGGGACATGGTAGAAGAAAGGCGAGGTGCCGCTCGCCTTGAACAGGCTGTCGCGCGGGGACGGCCAGAAATTGGCCCGGATGAAATATTTCTCCGAGGCGCGGTGCAGCATCAGCACCTGGCTCGAATAGCGGTTCTCGAGGCTCTGCCGGGTGCAGCGGTCCTTGAGCTCGGCGAGCGCCAGCTCGGCCAGGAAGGCGCGGTTGTCGGCGAGCCGCTTCAGCAGCGGCCCCGCCGCGGCGAAGCTCTCCTCGTCGGCCGGATCGAAGCCGTCGTCGTTGAGCGCGGCAACGAGATCGCCGAGCGCGAGCGCCGGTTCGTCGGCGGGGCAGGCGATGATGCGCGGCATCTCAGGCGGCCTTTCGCGCGCTTGGCGCCTGCAGCCGGTCGAGCGTCGCGCGGGCCGCGCGGCGGACGTCCTCGTGCGGATCGCGCGCCGCCATCCGCTTGAGATGGGGCAAGGCGGCTTCGGCATCCAGGCCGAGCAGCTCGCGCATCACATGCCAGCGGACGAAGAAATCCGGATGGTCGAGGAAGCCGGCCAGCACCGGCGCTGCCTCGGCCGCGCCGAGCTTGCGCAGCAAGGTGCTGATCATCTGGATTCGCGAAGCGCCGTCGCGGACGGCGCTGCAGCCGACATAGGCAAGGCTTCGGCTGTCATATTCGACGCCGAGCGGCGCCGCGTCGAGCGAGATCTCCGCCTGGAGCACCAGCAGGTTGGCGCGCGCCTGCTCGATCACATAGGTCTGATGGCGGCCGTCGATGGTGAGGATGTCGCCGTCGGCAAGCCGGCGCTCGCCGGTGCGCCGGCACTGCCCGGCGGTCGCGGCCGAGAAGGATGCGGTGATCGGCGGCGCTTCCCAGAGCGAGATGCGCGCCCCGCCGGCCTTCACGAACTTGAGCACGCTGACCCGGCCGGAGAAGCCGACCGAGGTGGCGCCGCGCTTCCCGTCCTTCCTTGCGGCGAGCTCGGAAATCCGGGTCACGCCGGCGGCGATCGACAGATGCGCATCCTCGAAGAGGATCAGCCCGGCGTGGAGGTCGCCGCTCATCGCCCGGAAGGGCGGCTCGAAATAGGGATCGGCACGCATGGCCTCGGCCAGGCCGGCGATAGCGCGATCGAGCCAGGCATCGTCGGCCAAGAGCGCGCGCGCCGCCGCGGCGACCGCCTCGGCGCTCTTCGCGGGAAGGTCCGCCATCGCGCGCGTGAGATGCTGCTGGACCACGCCTCGGTCCCAGGCGCGGGCGAAGCCGTCGATCGCCCGCTGCGTCCGGCGCTGCCGTCCGCGGTCCGCGAGCCAGTCCTTGAGGTCCTGCGCGATATTCATGTCCATCCACCGGAGCTTCGGGCGCGCTCTAGCGGCCGATCCTTTCGGACTTCCTAAGCGCCGGGGCGCGCGCAGCGATGGAGGGGGCGCCGCGAAGGCCGATCCTTGGCTGTCGGCCTTCGGCGTGCTTCAGCCCGGCGCCGGATTCGGCCGGCGCCGAGGCCGTCATGTGCTGAGATAGACGGCGATCCCCGCGGCGATGCTGAGGCAGACGCCGCCGCCCACTTCCTGCTGCTTGACCGAGCCGGAGATCGCGACTTCGGTGTCGAGCTCGGGCAGCTCTTCCACTGTCACGCGAATCTTGTCCATTACCTTCCCTTCCCTAGTTCTTTGTTTGGGAGGGCCGTTTCTACCAAAGAGCGATTGAGACTTTGCTAAAACAGCGAAGAGGTTCCGTTTACCATGAATCGGGTGTCACGGCGTCAGCGACTCGCGCTCCTGGCGGTAGGAATCGCGCATCGCCTTCAGCCGCGCCAGCTCGCGCCGGCCGCGGCGGATGTTGACGATCAGATAGAGGACGAGCGCGGCCACGGCGGTCACCGCGATCCCGAACAGGGCCGGGCGGAACCAGACGAGATCGCCCAGGCTGCCGAGGACGAGGTCGCGGCGGGGGATCGCCACCGCGGCGAAGACCCAGGAGAGGAGAAAGGCGGTCGGGCCGACCAGGAGGGTGAACCTGTGGTGCCGGACGGTGGTCTCGACCCGCGCGATCGACTGGTCGAGCATCTCCTCCGTGGTGCCGGTCAGTCCCTTGAGCTCGACCTGGCGCAGCTTGCGCAGGCGGATGTTGCTGCCGAGCAGGACCAGGATCGCGGCCGTCCCCATCGCCACCGTCTGGATCTTCGGATTGGTCACGACGAGGAAGATCACCACCGCACCCACTGCGATCGCCGCGCAGATGTCGACGATCGCCGAAAGGCGCGCGCGCCGCGCGACGGCGATCGCGGTTCGCTGCAGGCGCGCCAGCTCTGCAGGGTCGGGCTGCTGGCGCCAGACGTCGCCGAGCCGGTCCAGGTCGAAATCCGTCATGCCCCCTGCTCCAGCATCGTCTTTAGCGCCGCTTTCGCCCGTGACAATCGCAATGCCAAAGCATTGGGCGCGATCTGCAGCATTTCCGCGATCTCCGCATAGCTGAATCCTTCGAGCACCAGGATGATGACTTCGCGCTGCGGCAACGGCAGCCGTCGCGTCGCGGCGAGGAGCATCTCGCGCTCGTTCATTTCTATCGCTTCTTCTTCCGGATTGAGCGTGTCCGCCTCCAGCTTCTCGGGCAGCTCCGCGAGCCGGGGCTGGCGGACCTGCTTGGTGACGAAGGAGATCGACCGGTTCTGGGCGACGCGCGCGATGAAGGTCTTCAGCGAGGAATCGGCGCGGAAGCTTGGCAGCGCCTGCCAGACGGCGAGGAAGATCTGCTGCGTGAGATCCTCGCGCAGCGTCGGATCCGCCTCGTAGGACATGGCGATGCGCGAGATCAAAGGCCCGTAATCGGCGACGATCCGCTCGAACGGGGGCACGACCCCGTTCTTGCCGTCGCCGCCCGGAGGGGCGGGGGCCGACGCGGATTGCTGGACGTCCACCCGTTTGCCGCTCGCCTCCGCTGGCAAATATAATATGAATCCCGCGTCGCGTCGCGCGCTCATCCGCGGCTCCGTCGACATGTCTCGTTACGGGTTATTCCTTCAGGGAATCTTGCCGCCGGTGCAAGCGGACCGCGCCCTTGGGCCGAATGGGCCAGGCGACCCACGGAAATCAGGCCTGTTGTTCAGGCCGGCCG
>JAFAZM010000018.1 GCA_019239785.1 Sphingomonadaceae bacterium | reverse complement strand
GCCGCGCGGACGCCCGGTGCAGGCATGGGTCTTGATCGCGCGATCTCTTCCGCGGCGAGATCTGCGCCTCCAAACCATCCCGCAGCATCGACGCCAATTGCGGGTCCTCGCGACGCCGTTCGAGTAATTAGATATCGTGTCCCTGGAATTTTGCGCCACCGCCGGCACCCCGCTCGACCTCGCCTAGATCACCACGATCTACCGCGCCGCCGGCGAGCAGGACGATCCCGCCGCCTTCATCGGCCGCCTCAGCAGCGCCTATGCGCTGAGCGCCGACGACCGCACCTCGCTCCGCGCCAGCTGCGCCGCCTATCTCGCGGGCGCGCCGATGCGCGGCGCTCGGGCGGAGCTTATTGAGGGGAAAGAGTCATCCCGGCGCAGGCCGGGACCCCATGAACACTGTGTGCGACGGCTCACGATTGCGGCTTCAAACAAACCGGGCCCTCCGCCCACGAGCACATGGTCCATTTGGTGCACTGGCACCCTCCCCGTAATCCAAGTCAGTGCCGCGGCGCCCTGAAATCGACAGGCGGACAATCTCTCTCGACTGGCGTAACTCCAATCCGGCGGAAAGCGTAGATGATGGCTGCGCGCGAATTATGGCCACCCCATTCGCACTCGATCCGCGGAAGCGCGGCCTGAAGCGCGGGGGCCGCCGCTGCCGCCCGAGGACCGATAAGCCCAATTGCGGTCGCCGCCGCAAATCGAACCATATCACTGTCATCGCTCATCAGCGCCGCCAGCGCGTGGACGTCGCTATCGTCTATATGGCTGCTGTCCCGCTCCAATGCCGTTTCGATCTGTTCGAGTGCCGCAAATCTTTGGTCGGGATTAGCGATCAGGTGCACCCGCGCAATCGCCTCACCGATATTCTCGGGCCTGATCACGGTGGCGCGCCGCGCGTGGGACTGTACCGAAGTGGCGCTGCAGACGGTCAGCAAAGTGGCGAACAGAGCAAACCTCGGGAAGTGCCTCATCATCTCCGATCCTAATTCGGATTACGCTGCCAGTTTACTGATTAACGAATCACGGAGACGCGGCTCTATCTGCCGACATGGGACTGCTCTGCCTCGGACACGCTCACCGTATCACATGATGCGCGCCAACCGCGAGGGCTCCGTCCGCCTCCCACCCCCACATCCGTCGGGATGACGCCGCGCGCCTTATCGGCTAGCCCCACGCGCAATGGAGCGTGCGGATTTCCTCATCGTCGGCGGCGGGGTGGCCGGGCTTTCGGCGGCGGCGCGGCTGGCGCTTCACGGGCGCGTCGTCCTGCTCGAGGGCGAGGAGGCGCTCGGCTATCACAGCTCGGGGCGGAGCGTCTCGTTCAGCCATTACGGGATCGGCGGCGCCGCGGTGCGGGCGCTCACCGCCTATAGCCGGGACCGTTTCGCGCCGCCGCTCGGGCGGACCTTCCCCACCCTCTATTTCGCGGAGGCCGAGGCCGTGCCGGCGCTCGAGGCGCTGGCCGCGGACATGGCGGCGTTCACTGACGCGATCCGCCCGGTCGAGGCCGCAGAGATGGCCGCGCTCTTCCCGCCCTTGCGCACCGGCCCCGGCGGCGCGGTGCGCGGGCTGCTCGATCCGACCGGGCTCAAGCTCGACGCCGACCTGATCCTGCAGAGCTACGCCCGCGCGGTGCGCGCGGCGGGCGGGGCGGTGCTGACCGGGCGGCGCGTCGTCGCGGCCGAGCCGGGCTGGACCGTCCGCACCGAGGGCGGCGAAAGCTTTTCCGCGCCGGTGCTGGTCAACGCGGCCGGCGCCTGGGCGGACCGCTTCGCGGCGCTGGCCGGCGTCGCGCCGCTCGGCCTGACGCCGCTCCGCCGCACGATCATCGTCGTCGAGCCGCCGGCCGGCGCCGCGATCGGGTCCTGGCCGTTCGCGCTCAGCGCCACCCGCGATTTCTACCTCCAGCCCGAGGCGGGCCGGCTGCTGGTCTCGCCGGTCGACGAGGTCGCCGACGATCCCTGCGACGCCCAGCCCGAGGATTACGACATCGCCCTCGCCGCCGAGCGGCTCGAACATTACACGACGATCGCCGTGACCCGGATCGCCCATCGCTGGGCGGGCCTCCGCACCTTCACCGCGGACCGCGTGCCAAAGGCCGGCTTCGCCCCGGACGCGCCGGGCTTCTTCTGGCTCGCCGGCCAGGGCGGCTACGGCTTCCAGACCGCGCCGGCCATGGCCGAGATCGCGGAGGCCCTGATCGCTGGCGGCGCCTGGCCGAAAGGGCTTGCGGAACGGGGGCTTGGGGTGGAACAGGTGGCGCCGGGACGAGGCGCTGCCGGCGCCGGCCCCGCCTGAGCCGGAACCGACTTTGACGAGCAGCCCCCCTCCCCTCACCGGCGTCTCCACCGAAACCTGGACCGCTTTGTCCGAGCAGGACCGCGCCCGGATCGAACAGGCGCTGCACGAGGCGAGCAAGGTGCGCGCCCTCGCCATGGCCCAGTTCGCCGCCGAGATGCGCGAGGCCCATGGCGACGCGGCGCCGGCCTGGGAGGCGGTCGAGCCGGGGGTGCGCGACCATTATCTGGCGCGCGCCTTCGATCGGGTGCGGCCGGTTTCGCTCTCGCTCGAGGACCTGCAGGGCGAGCGGCCGGCAGTGGTCGCCAGCCTGGTCGACGGCCACAGGCACCGGCAGGACAGGATCACCAGGATCGTCCGCACGACGACCAGATGGGTGCTGCGCGGGCTCGCCCTCCTCTTCCTGCTGCTGGTCGGCTGGCTCACCTATACCGCGCCGCTCTCCCAGTCGCTGCAGCCGATCGCTGCGCCGAGCTTCCTCGTCCTCGGCGCCGACGGCCAGCCGATCGCGCGGCGCGGCGCGGTGCGCGCCGATCCGGTCGACGTGATGGCGCTGCCGCCTTATGTCGGCCAGGCCTTCATCGCGATCGAGGACCGCCGCTTCTTCCATCATGTCGGCATCGATCCCTGGGGGATCGGGCGTGCCTTCATCCGAAACTGGCGCGCCGGCCGGGTGCGCGAGGGCGGCAGCACGATCAGCCAGCAGCTCGCCAAGACCAGCTTCACCGGCGGCGAGCGGACGCTTGGCCGCAAGGCGCAGGAGGCCCTGATCACGCTCTGGCTCGAGGCGCGGCTCAGCAAGGAGGAGATCCTCAGCCGCTACATCTCCAACGTCTATTTCGGGAACAATATCTACGGCCTGCGCGCCGCCGCCCATTTCTACTTCAATACCGTGCCCGAGCGGCTGACCCTGCCCCAGGCGGCGATGCTCGCCGGCCTCGTCAATGCGCCGAACCGGCTGGCGCCGAACCGCAACCTCGCCGGCGCGCAGGCGCGCGGCCGCCTGGTGCTGCATGCCATGGCCGAGCTCGGCTTCATCGACGAGGACCGGCTTGCGGCGATCCAGCCGGCCCGGCTCAACCTCGCGCCCGGCGACAATCTCCCCACCGGCACCTATTTCGCCGACTGGATCCTCTCCGGCGTCGAGCAGGCCGACCAGGAGGAATATGGCGAGCGCACCGTCTCGACGACGCTCGAGCGCAACATGCAGCGCGCCGCGATCCAGGCCTTCCGCCAGTCCGGCATCGGCACCCGCCAGGCGGCTTTGGTCGCGATGCACACGGACGGGCGGATCGTCGCGATGCTCGGCGGCCGCGATTATGCGCGCAGCCCCTTCAACCGCGCGACCATGGCCCGGCGCCAGGCCGGCTCGACCTTCAAGCTCTTCGTCTATCTCGCCGCCTTGCGGCGGGGGATGAACCCCGATTCGATGATCGAGGACCGCCCGATCACGATCGGCCGCTGGACGCCGCGCAATGCCAGCGGCCGCTATGACGGCGAGATCCCGCTGCGCGACGCCTTCGCCTTGTCGAGCAACGTCGCCGCGGTGCGGCTCGCCCAGCGGGTCGGCCTGAACAACGTCATCCAGGCGGCGCGCGACCTCGGCGTCACCGCGCCGATCCCGGCCAACGATCCGAGTATCGCGCTCGGCACCGCCGACGTCAGCCTGCTGGAGATGACCGCCGCTTATGCCGCGATCGCCGCCGGCCGCTTCCCGGTGGCGCCGCGCGGCCTCACCGAGACGCCCGCCGACCAGAATGTGTTCAGCACCCTGCTCCACCGGATCGACAATCGCGAGCCCCGCCCCGACCCGGCCTTCGCCAATCTGCGCGAGCTGCTCCGCTACGCGGTCGCCAAGGGCACCGGCCATGGAGCCGAACTCCCCATCGTGACGTTCGGCAAGACCGGGACTAGTCAGGATTCGCGCGACGCCCTGTTCATCGGCTTCGCGGGGGATCTGGTCGTTGGGATATGGGTCGGCAATGACGACAATCGGCCGATGGAGGGGGTCAGCGGCGGCGGCCTGCCGGCGCGGATCTGGCGCAATTTCATGATGCAGGCGCTGAACCTCCACGCCGCGCCCACGGTGCCGAAGAAGGCGCCGGACGAAGAGGCGCAGCCCGACCAGGGCGACAGCGTCGGCGACTTCCTCGAGGGCGTCGTCGGCCGCGTCCGCAACCTGTTCGGAGGGCGTTGACCATGGCGAGCCGGACGCCGGCCGATGCCGCTGGCGCGCCCCCTCCCGGGGAGGCGCCCGAGCCGCTGCCGCCGATCTCGCGCGTCCGCCTGGTCAAGCGCGCGATCAAGATCTTCCTTGCCCTGTTCGCTTTGGCCCTGCTCTGGCTGATCGTCACCGCGCCCTTGTCGCGCTCGCTCGGGCCGGTCGACGCGCCGAGCATCACCATCCTCTCGGCGGAGGGCGAGCCGATCGCCCGCCGCGGCGCCACGATCGAGGCGCCGGTCGATGTGATGGCGCTGCCCCCTTATGTGGGCCAGGCCTTCATCTCGATCGAGGACCGCCGCTTCTTCCACCATGTCGGCATCGATCCCTGGGGGATGGGCCGCGCGCTGCTGCGCGACATCCGCGCCGGCCGCCTCCGCGAGGGCGGCAGCACGATCAGCCAGCAGCTCGCCAAGACCAGCTTCCTCTCCCCGGACCGCACCCCGACGCGCAAGATCCAGGAGGCGTTGATCGCGCTCTGGCTGGAGGCGCGGCTCAGCAAGGAGGAGATCCTCAGCCGCTATCTCTCCAATGTCGGCTTCGGCGACAATGTCTACGGCCTGCGCGCCGCCGCGCACCATTATTTCAACGTCGATCCCGAGCATCTCACCCTCGCCCAGGCGGCGATGCTCGCCGGCGTCGTCAACGCGCCGTCGCGGCTTGCGCCGAGCTCGCATCTCGACGCGGCGCGGGACCGGGCCGAGCTCGTCCTGAACGCGATGCACGAGCTCGGCTTCCTCACCGACGCCCAGCGCGCCGCGGTGCGGCCGGCGCGGCTCCATCTCGGCCCCCGCGACGACGTCCCGACCGGCACCTATTTCGCCGACTGGGTGCTGCCGCAGGCGGCCGACCTCACCGACGACGGCTACGGCCAGCGCCACGTCCAGACCACTTTGGAAGGCGATCTGCAGCGGCTCGCGGTGCGCAGCATCCGCCGCGCCGGCCTCGGCCGGGCGCAGGCGGCTTTGGTCGCGATGCGGCTCGACGGCCGCGTCGTCGCGATGGTCGGCGGCAAGGATTATGCGCAGAGCCCGTTCAACCGCGCCGTCCAGGCCCGCCGCCAGCCGGGCTCCGCCTTCAAGCTCTTCGTCTATCTCGCCGCCTTCCGCCACGGCCTGACCCCGAGCACGCCGGTCAACGACGTGCCGATCCGGGTCGGCGACTGGTCGCCGCAGAATTACGGCGGCTCCTATCGCGGCCCCGAGCTGCTGCGCGACGCGGTCGCTTATTCGAGCAATTCGGTTGCGGTGCAGATTTCCGAGCGGGTCGGCCGCGCCAACGTGATCCGCGCCGCGCGCGACCTCGGCATCACCACGCCGCTGCGGCCCGATCCGAGCCTGCCGCTCGGCGTCAACAACGTCACCTTGCTCGAATTGACCTCGGCCTATGCCGCGGTCGCCGCCGGCCGCTATCCGATCCGCCCGCACGGCCTGCCGCCGGAATCGACCGGCTGGTTCGGCTGGGGCAGCCCGGACCGGCAGGTGAGCCGCGACCGCGCCTTCCCGATGCTTCGGGACGTGCTCTACGCGGTCGTCCAGCGCGGCACCGGCCGGGCCGCCGCGCTCTCGGTGCCGACCTTCGGCAAGACCGGCACCACCTCCGACTATCGCGACGCCTGGTTCGTCGGCTTCGCCGGCGACCTGGTCGTCGGCGTCTGGGTCGGCAATGACGATAACCGGCCGATGCCCGGCACGACCGGCGGCACCATTCCGGCCCGGATCTGGCACGCCTTCATGGCCGAGGCGCTCGGCGCCACCGCGCCGCCGCCGCAGCAGACCAACGTGCCGCTCTACAAGGCGGACCAGGAGAACGCGAACGCCCCGGTCGACCGGAACGCGACCCAGCCCGCCCCCGAGCCCGAGGCGCCGCCGCCGCCCGACGTGCCCGAGGTCGCCGCCCCGCCGCCGACGGCGCCGAAGGTGGAGGCCCCGCCGCCCACGACGACGCCGCCGCCGGGGCAGTAAGGACGCTCAAATCCTCCCCGGAACGGGGGAAGTCGGGTTGGGCTGCCTCCAGCAGTCCAAGATCGCCCCGGGGGGAGCGATCGACCCGACTTCGGACCGCGATGCGAAGCATGGTGGAGGGGCCCGACCCCGCCATGCGCGCTGTCGCTCGCGACCCCTCCACCAGGCCGCCACGCGTCGCCATTCCCCTCCCCTTGAGGGGAGGCGCCAGCACCGCGTCAATCCAATACCGGCGCGGCCGGGGTGACCTCTCCCGCTAGCAAACGCCATCCCCCCGCTACTCGCGGGCTCCGCTTCGCTCGCTGCCGTCACCCATAGCGCCCGACGCGACGGGCTCGCTTTACAGGGCTGATCAATTCAGCATGCTGGAAACGCTCTCTATTGATATTTTCGAAATTTTCTGCTAGAGCCGTGTTCCATGACTTGGATCGCCCTTGATGCAGTCGCGCGCATTTTCAACGGTTCCGCCGTCACCCGGCGGGCCGGAGACTCGCGCGCGGTGATGGTAGGCGACCTGAACGGCACCGGCATTCTGCCGTACACGCTCACCGCCATCGGCGCCCCACCGTCAGGCAGTGCCGCGGCGTTGCGCGTCGGCGATGTCGTGATTTCATTGCGCGGCAATGTAAACAACGCGGCCGCCATAGAGCCTTGTGATCTCGACGGGCCCCCACTGTTTGCCACACTGGATCTTGCTGTGATCCGGCTCACTGACCCTGAGAGCGTCGATCCTCGCTACATCGCGACGTGGTTGAATCTTCCGGCGACGCAGACGATCCTTGCCGAAAGCCGCGAAGGATCGGCAGCCAAGCGCCTGCCCCTTGGCCCTCTGAGGCAGCTCCAGGTTCCAGTCCCGGACTGGCAACGCCAGCAGGCCATCATTGCGCTCGCCCGTGAGTCCGCGGAAGAACGACGCTTGGCCGATCGCATTGCCCGGCTGCGCTCCGTCCTCCTCAATCAATGCCTGGCCGAAGCCGCCGTCGGCCAATGAAGGAAGCCAAGCCATGACCCCCGTCAAGCAATCCGACGTGAACAAAGCTGCATGGGAGGCCTGCGACACGTTTCGCGGCACCATAGATGCGGCCAATTACAAGGACTACATCCTCGTCTTCCTGTTCTGGAAGTATCTCAGCGACATCTGGGCCGACGAGCGCAACCAAGCTGCCAAGCAGTATGAAGGCGACGAAACGCGGATCGCCCGCCGCCTCTCGCGCTTCCGCTTCCAGCTTCCCGATGGGACCAGTTTCCACGACCTCTATCCGCGACGGAATGCGGAAAATATCGGCGAGCTGGTCAACATCGCGCTGGAAGCGATCGAAGACGCGAACCTCTCCAAGCTCGAGGGCGTGCTAACCCCAGTCGACTACAACAGCCGCAACAGCCTCGGCGAAACCGCGGATCGCAACCGCCGGGTTAAGGACCTGTTCGACACCTTCCACAAGCCCGCCCTCGATTTCTCCCCCTCGCGCTTTACGGGCAAGGACACGGCCGAGGACGTGATCGGCGAGACCTACATCTATCTGATCTCGCGTTTCGCCAGCGATGCGGGCAAAAAGGCCGGAGAGTTCTTCACGCCGCGCAAGGTCTCGGAGCTGCTGGTCAAGCTGGCCGATCCGCAGCCGGGCAACCGCATCTGCGATCCGGCCTGCGGTTCGTCCACTTTGCTGATCCGCGCCGCCGAGCATGTCGCGGAAAAGGAGGGCAAGGACCACGCCAGCGAGGCCAATGTCGCTTTGTTCGGACAGGAGGCGACCAACCAGACGCAGGCGCTCGCCCGGATGAACATGTTCCTCCACGGACTCGACAGCGCGCGAGTCGAATGGGGCGATACGCTGACCAACCCCAAGTTTCTCACCGAAGACGCGCTCATGCGCTTCGATCGCGTGATCGCCAATCCGCCGTTCAGCCTCAAGAAGTGGGGGTATGATTCGGCGAAGAACGACCGTTTCCACCGCTATCACCGCGGCCTTCCCCCGCAGTCTCGCGGGGACTATGCCTTCATCAGCCACATGATCGAGAGCGCCCGCCCGCGCGAGGGCAGGGTCGCGCTGATCGCCCCGCACGGCGTGCTGTTCCGGGGCGCGGCCGAAGGCGTGATCCGGCAGAAGCTGGTCGAGGAAAATCTCCTCGATGCGGTGATCGGCCTGCCTGCGCAGCTGTTTCCCTCGACCGCCATTCCGGTGTGCATCCTGATCTTTGACCGCGCGCGCGAAAAGGGCGGCGCACGCGCCGGCGCGGATGACGTAATGTTCATCGACGCGAGCCGGGAATTCAACCCCGGCAAGAAGCAGAACGAGCTGGAGGAAGGCCACATCAAGCGGATCGTCGACACCTATCGGGCGCGCAAGGATGTGGAACGCTATGCCGCCCGCATCGATCGCGCGCGGATCCGCGAGAACGGCTACAACCTCAACATCCCGCGCTATGTGGATACCTTCGAGGCGGAAGCGGAAATCGACATTGCCGCCGTCCAGGCCGAGATCGTCGCGCTGGAAGCGCAGCTTGCCGAGACGCGCAAGCGGATGAACGCCTTCCTGAAGGAACTGGGGGTGGCGCTCTGATGGCGGCCGAGCTCATCCAGTATCAGACCGAGGATGGCGCCACCGTCATCCGCCTGCAGGCGCGCGACGGCAACGTGTGGCTCAGCCAGGCGGAGATCGCCGAGCTCTTCCAAATCACGCCCCAGGCTGTCACGCAGCACATCCGGACGATCTACGAAGATGGCGAGCTGGAACAGGCGGCAACTTGTAAGGATTACTTACAAGTTCGAACTGAAGGAAAACGCGAGGTTTCCCGGCAGATTGCGCATTACAGCCTGCCGCTGATCCTGGCGGTGGGCTTCCGCGTGCGGTCGCCGCGCGGTGCGCAGTTCCGGCGCTGGGCGGCGGAGGCGCTGAGCGAATACCTGGTCAAGGGCTTCGTCATGGACGACGAGCGACTCAAGGACCCCGAGGCCGACTATTTCGACGAGCTGCTCGCCCGCATCCGGGACATCCGCTCGTCGGAAAAGCTGTTCTACAAGAAGGTGCTGGAAATCTACGCGACCAGCGTCGATTACGACAAGGGCGCCGAAGCCAGCCAGCGTTTCTTCCAGACGGTGCAGAACAAGATGCACTGGGCCGCCCACGGCCATACCGCCGCCGAAGTGATCCATGCGCGCGCCGACTCCGCCAAGGACCATATGGGCCTCACCAGCTGGGCCGGCGAGGCGCGCGGGCTGAGCCCGCGCAAGAGCGACGTGGCCGTGGCCAAGAACTATCTGTCGCCTGTGGAGATCGACACGCTCAACCGCATCGTCACGCTCTATCTCGATTTCGCGGAACTGCAGGCGCAGAACCGCAAGCAGATGTTCATGGCCGACTGGATCGCCAAGCTCAACCAGTTCCTGAACATCAGCGACCGTGACATCCTGACCCACGCCGGGCGGGTTTCGGCCGAAGTGGCAAAGGCCCGGGCCGAGGCCGAATACGGGCGCTGGAGCGCCCGCACGCTCGAAGCTCCGAGTGGGGTGGAGCGGCATTTCCTCGAGGCGACCCAGGCGGCGAAGCGGATCGGGGCGGGGAAGAAGCCGAAAGTTAAGGGGGGTGGAGCGTGATTCCGACCGGGTGGGACGCTGCCACGCTTGAAGACCTGGCGGCAGATGTGACGAGCGGGTCGCGCGGTTGGGCGAAGTTCTACGCCGAGAACGGCAATCCCTTTATCAGGATCACCAACCTTACACGAGAGTCGATCAATCTCGACCTTCGCAAACTCAAATTCGTTCGTGTTCCCGAGGACAGCCATGAGGGAACACGGACCAAATTGGCCCAAGGCGATATCCTGATGTCAATCACCGCCGATCTCGGCACAGTTGGGTTTGTCGCGACTGAGCCGAAGTTAGCGTCCTATATCAGCCAGCATGTAGCGCGAATCAGGTTGCCCAGAGGAATTTGCCACCCTCGGTTTGTTGCGCATCAATTGGCGTCCGAGCGGCATTGGAAGGTGATCCAACGCCTGAACGATGCGGGTGCCAAGGCTGGACTTAACCTTCCAACCATCCGTTCAATCCCGGTTTGGCTTCCTCCACTCCGGGAGCAGCGACACATTGCGGCGGTGCTGGACGCATGGGATGAAGCGATCGTAGCCGCCAAGAAATTGGTCGCGGCGAAGGAGCAGCGTCTCGCTTGGATTCGCGCAAATGTCCTGGCAGGAGATGTGCGCCTACGCGGCTTTGCCAAGACGTGGCAGACCGGTCCACTCTCCAGAATTCTTATCGAGCATGGCGAAACCAGCACGGGTCGCGAGGAGGTCCACTCGGTCAGCGTCCATCTGGGGCTGGTAAACCAGATCGAGCATTTGGGCCGGTCCTTTGCCGCGGCCTCCACCGATCACTACAATCGAGTCCTGCCCGGCGACATCGTCTACACGAAGAGCCCGACCGGCGATTTCCCGCTTGGCATCATCAAGCAGAGCAGGCTGACCAAGGCGGCGATCGTCTCGCCGCTCTATGGCGTGTTCACGCCGGCAAGCCGTGAACTGGGCGCGTTTCTCGATACCCTGTTCGCCTCACCCGCAGCAGCGGAGCGCCTGCTCGCCCCCGTAGTGCAGAAGGGGGCGAAGAACACTATCGCCGTTACCAACAAGAACTTCCTGAAGGCGCGATTGCATTTGCCGACGGACCCACGCGAAATCGTGGCATTGAGCGAGCTTGTCGAAGCCGCGCGCGCCGAACTTGACCTTCACCAAGCCGAACTGAAGCTCCTCCGCAATCAGAAGCGCGGGCTGATGCAGAAGCTGCTCACCGGCCAGTGGCGCGTGTCCGAAAGCATCGATGCGCTTAGTCCCGGAGCGGTGCCAGCATGAACTCCCCGCGCTTCGATCCATCCGAAGCGGGCGGCGTCCAGCTCGCAGCCGTGATGACGCTCGCCCGCAATGGTTGGCGCTACATGCCCCGCGCCGAGATCGATGCCCAGCGGCGCGGGCGACTGGATGGTATCGTGCTGGAGGATGTGCTGGCCGAGCGCATCCTAGCGCTCAATTCGGTGCGGCAGCGCGGGCGCAACTATCCAGTGACCGAAAGCGCCGCGCGCGAGGCGGTGGACCGCCTGAAAGGCCTGACGGCCAATCTCTCTGAAGGGCTGCTCACCGCCAACGCCAAAGCAAGCGACATGCTGCGGCTCGGCACCTCGGTCGACATGACGATCGAGGGCGAGACCAAGGGGCGCCAGCTGCGCTTCATCGACTGGGACACGCCCGCCAACAACCGTTTCCACATGACCTGCGAATTCGCAGTGCGGCGCGAGCGGCGCGACGATACGCGTCGGCCCGACATCGTGCTGTTCGTCAACGGCGTCCCACTGGTGGTGATCGAGGTGAAGAAGAGCGCCGTCGCCACTGCCGAAGGCGTCAGCCAGATGATCCGCAACCAGAATCCGGACGGGGAAATTCCCCGGCTGTTCGTACCCGCGCAATTGCTGATCGCCGCCAATGACAGCGCACCACGCTACGCCACCACCGGCACCCCCTTCCCCTTCTGGGCGCATTGGCGCGAGGAGGGCTTTGGCGAGGGTGAGCTGCACATGCGCGTCAACCGGGGTCTCGACCCGGAAGAGGCCGCGCGCATCTGGACCGATTTCAGCCCTTTCCGCCGCGCCCATGATGGGCTGATGGATCCAAATGCGGGCGGGCGCCTGCCCACCGATCTCGATCGGACTTTGATCGGCCTTTGTACGCCTGAGCGCCTGCTCAAGATCGCCCGCGGCTTCACCTTGTTCGACAACGGCGTGAAGAAGGTCGCCCGTTATCAGCAATATTTCGGCGTGGAGCGGACGCTGGAGCGGGTGGCCCAGGTCGATGCTTCGGGCAGGCGCGCCGGCGGCGTTATCTGGCACACCCAAGGCTCCGGAAAGTCGCTCACCATGGTCATGCTGGCGGGCGCGATCGAGCGGGCCTATCCGCGCGCAAGGCTGATCCTCGTCACCGACCGGGTCGATCTCGACGATCAGCTCACCGGCACGTTCCGTGATACCGGCAAGTCGCCCGAACAGGCCGCCACCGGCAAGGAGCTGATCCGCCTGATCCGCGAAAAGCGCGCCGTGATCACCACTTTGATTCACAAGTTCCGCTCCGGCCTTGCGGCTGCCGCGCAGTTCGTCGACGACGATCAGGACATCTTCGTGCTGGTCGACGAAAGCCACCGGAGCCAGACCATTACCGACATCGACAGCCTGCACGCCCAGATGCGCAAGGTGCTCCCGCGCGCGGCCTATATCGGCTTTACCGGCACGCCGCTGCTCAGGTCGGAGAAGAGCACCTTCAACCGCTTTGGCGGGCTGATCCACGACTACAAGATCGATCGCGCTGTGAAGGACAAGGCGGTGGTGCCGCTGTTCTACGAGGGCCGCCATGTCGACATGACGGTGCAGCAGGCCCCGCTCGACAAGTGGTTCGACCGGGTGACCCGCGAGCTTTCGCCCGATCAGTGCGCCGATCTCAAGAAGCGAATGGCGCGGGCGCAGGTGGTCCAGGGGGTGAAACCCTGGCTACAGGAGGTCGCCTGGGACGTCGCCAACGACTTCGACCGCAACCTGCGCGGCACGCCCTACACCGCGCAGCTGGTCGCCCCGTTCAAGCGGGAAGCGGTGCTGCTCAAGAAGCTGCTCGACGAAACCGGGCTGGTGACCAGCGCGGTGATCATCTCGGACGAGGACGAGCGCAAGGGCCACGAAGCGGTTGCCGCCGAGGATGAGGACGATGTCGTCAAGGCTTTCCTCAAGCAGGTCACCGCCCTGCAGCCGCTGAAGACCTACGAGAAGAATGCGATCCGAGCCTTCATCGCGGGCTCCGGCGTGGATATCCTGATCGTCGTCGACAAGCTGCTCACCGGCTTCGATGCGCCCCGCAATCAAACTTTGTACCTTGCCAGGGAGCTGCGCGACCACAAGCTGCTGCAGGCCATCGCCAGGGTGAACCGGCTGTTTTCCTCGACCGAAGAGGACGAGCTGGGGCGCCCTTTGCACGAGAAGGAATATGGCCGGATCATCGATTATGTCGGGAGCCTCGGAAACCTCGACAAGGCGCTCACCGACTATCGCGAGTTCGAAGGGTATGACGAGGGCGATGTCGCCGAGGCCATGCTTTCGCTGCACGAGGAAGCCAGGCTTCTGCCGGATCGTCACGCGGCTTTGCTCGATCTGTTCAAGGGGATCGGCAATGCCTTCGACATGGAAGCCTATCAGCTCCATCTCCGCGAGGAGCTGACCCGCAAGCGCTTCTATGACCGGCTGAGCGCGTTCGCCCGGACGCTTCAGACTGCGTTCTCTTGTCAGCAGTGGATCCAGGAGACCGAAGAGCGGATCATCGCCAATTACAAGGCCGACCTCAAGCGCTTCGAGGAACTGCGCCGCGCCGTCCGCCTGCGCTATGGCGATGCCGACGAGGATTACGACTATCGGCGCTATCAGGCCGCGATTCGCGCGTTGCTCGACAAGCATATCGACGCGAGCGAGCTTATGTCCGTCGTGCCCCCCGTGGACATTTTCGATGACGAGAACTTCCGCCTGGTGGTGGAGGAACAGGGCGGAAGTCCGGCCTCCGTTGCCGACACCATCCTCTCTGCCGCGACCCGCACGATTACCGAGCGGATGGAACACGACCCGACGCTCTATGCGCGCTTCTCGCGCATGGTGCAGGAAATTATCGACGCGTTCCGCGAAGGGCGATTGAGCGAGGCTGACTATCTCAACAGAGCCAAGGAAGTGCGGGCGACCATTGTCCGCGAAACCCAAGGGCAAGGCGGCTCCGACGTGCCCGAAGCCGTGCGTGGCAACCCGCTGACGAGTGCTCTCTTCAGGCAGGCCGCCGAGTCCATGCGCGAAGTCTCCGGCGCGCTGACTGACGACATTGCCTCCCTGATCGCGCTCGAGTTCACCCGGATTGTCGCCCGACACGCTCGCGTCGGTTGGACCCACGATGCCGATG
>JAFAZM010000414.1 GCA_019239785.1 Sphingomonadaceae bacterium | reverse complement strand
CCTGCATGGACGCGGGCAAGCATGTCCAGATCGAGATTCCGATTGCCGACAGCTGGGCCGATGCGCAGGCGGTGCTGGCAAAGTCCAGATCGAGCGGGCTTGTCTGCATGGCCGGCCATACGCGCCGCTTCAATCCGTCGCACCAGTGGATCCGGCGGCGCATCCGCGCCGGCGCGTTCGCCGTCCAGCAGATGGACGTGCAGACGTACTTCTTCCGCCGCGGCAACATCAACGCCAAGGGCGAGCCGCGCAGCTGGACCGACCATCTGCTCTGGCATCACGCCGCCCACACCGTCGACCTGTTCGCCTATCAGGCGGGCCCGATCGTCGCCGCCCACGCGCTGGAAGGCCCGATCCATCCCGAGCTCGGCATCGCGATGGACATGTCGATCCAGCTGAAGAGCGAAAGCGGCGCGATCTGCACGCTCTCCCTCTCCTTCAACAATGACGGGCCGCTCGGCACCTTCTTCCGCTACATTTGCGACACCGGCACCTGGATCGCGCGCTACGACGATCTTTTCACCGGCAAGGAGGAGCAGGTCGACGTCTCCCATGTCGACGTCTCGATGAACGGCATCGAGCTGCAGGACCGCGAGTTCGTCGCCGCGATCCGCGAGGGCCGCGAGCCCAATGCCAGCGTCGCGCAGGTCATGCCTTGCTATCGCGTGCTCGATGCGCTCGAAAGGCAGCTGGAGGTCCGCAGCTAGGACGTAGAAGGGCGACCGCCCAAAGAGGCGGCGCCCTCGGGGAGGAAAGATGCAGAACGATCCGCGCGCCGTGATCGACGACAATCCCATGGGCATGCGCCAGTGGGTCGTCGTCCTGCTGATGGTGGCGCTGAACGCGCTCGACGGCTTCGACGTCCTCTCCAGCGCCTTCGCCGCCCCGGGCATCACCCGCGAGTGGGGCGTGCCGCGCGAGGCGCTCGGCATCGTGCTTTCGGCCGAGCTGATCGGCATGGGCTTCGGCTCGCTGCTGCTTGGCGGCGTCGCCGATCGTGTCGGCCGCAAGCCGGCGATGCTCGCCTGCCTCGTAGTCATGGCGGTGGGCATGTACTTCGCCCATGCCGCCAATGCGGTGAATGCCCTGACCGCGTGGCGCCTGCTCACCGGGCTCGGCATCGGCGGCATGCTCGCCGCGACCAATGCGGTGACCGCCGAATGTTCGAGCCAAGCCGGACGCAGCCTCGCCATGGCGCTCTATGTGATCGGCTACCCGCTCGGCGCGGTGATCGGCGGCTTCGTGGCGCAGGGCTGGCTGCTCGTCGCCTATGACTGGCGCGCGGTCTTCCTGTTCGGCGCCGTGGTCACGGCGGCCCTGATCCCCCTGGTGATGCTGCTGGTGCCCGAGACGCCGGCCTTCTTCGCGGCGACGCGGCCGGCCGACGCGCTCGCCAGGATCAACCGTTCGCTGGCGGCCTTCCGCCTGCCGCCGATCGACGCATTGGCGCCTGCGCCGGCGGAGGCCGACAAGCCCAGGCTGACCGACATCCTCGCCAAGCCGGCGCTCCGCAAGGTTACTTTGCTGCTCGCCTTCGGCTATATGTTCCACACGATCACCTTCTACTACATCCTCAAATGGGCGGTGCAGATCGTCTCCGATTTCGGCTATTCGCAGCCCCAGGCGGCGAGCGTGCTGACTTGGGCCAATATCGGCGGCGCCACCGGCGGCTTCCTGTTCGGCTTCCTGATGAGGAGGTGGGACATCAAGCGCCCGACCATCGTGATGCTGCTCGCCGGCGTGGTCGCCGTCGCCGCCTTCGGCATCGCCAAGGATTCGCTCTGGGGCTGGCGGATGGCGACCTTCGCGACCGGCTTCTTCACCAATGCAGCGATCGTCGGCTTCTACGCCGCCTTCGCGCGCGGCTTCCCGGCCTATGCCCGCGCCACCGGCACCGGCCTGGTGCTCGGCGTCGGCCGCGCCGGCGCCGCCGGCTCGCCGATCCTCGCCGGGTTCCTGTTCGCGGCCATCGGCAAGGAGCATCTGCTGACGGTGTCGGTGATCATGGCGGCGGGCTCGGTCGTTGCGGCGCTGCTGCTGCTCATGCTGCCGCTCAAGGATGCGGATCGGGAGATGGCGTAGCCCTTCTAGATCCTCCCCGGGACGGGGAGGATTGAAGGCTACAGCCGCGCCGCTGCCAGATCCGCCCCCTCCCGCAGCGCCTTCAGCTTCTTCCAAGCCACCGCCGGATCGATCTTGCCGTAGCCGGCGAAGGTGCCGAAGCCGCAGTCGGTGGAGGCGATCACCCGTTCCGGGCCGACGATCGCCGCGAAGCGCTCGATCCGCTGGGCGATCAGCTCGGGATGCTCGACATAATTGGAGCAGGTGTCGATCAGGCCCGGGGCCAGGATCTTTTCGTCGGGCAATTTCGCGTCGCGCCAGACGATCCATTCATGCTCGTGGCGCGGATTTGCCGCTTCGAACAGGATCGTCGCGGGCCGGGCCTTCAGGATGATCGGCAGCACCTTCTCCAGCGCGATGTCGTGGTCGTGCGGGCCTTCATAATTGCCCCAGCAGACGTGCATCCGCATCCGCTCCGCCGGGATGCCCGCGGTCGCTGCATTGAGCGCCTCCACATTGGCTTCGGCGACGGCGAGGAATTCCGCCTCGCTCGCATCCTGGTAGCCGGTGTGGCGGGACATGGCGAGGTCGGGACAGTCGAGCTGCAGCTCGAAGCCGGCCGCGTGGATCGCCTCATATTCGGGGCGCATCGCCGTCACCAGGTCGGCGAGATAGGCCTCGTGGCTCGGATAATAAGCATTGGGCTGGAAGGCGGTGATCAGGCCCGGCGAGGCGGCGTTGAGGAAGGCGCGGACATTGGTGCCGGCCAGCGCCCTGGTGAAGCGTCGGATATCGTCGTGCAAAGGTTCGAGCGTCTTGAGCTTCACGGGCGCGATGCAGGAGGCCCGGGTGAATTCCTGGCTACCCATGATCGCGGCGAGCTTCGCGCGCAGCTCCGGCAGCGGCGCGAGGTCTAGCGCGGGCTTGCGCTCGCTATGGCCGCCGAAGCCTTCGAGCCGCTCGATGATGTAGGTCGAATAGCCCACCTTGCCCAATTCGCCGTCGCTGACGATCGAGACGCCGGCCTCGATCTGCCGCCGCACGGCGTCGTCGACCGCGACCTGGACGACCCGGTCGAATTCGCCGGCGTCATAGGGCTCATTATGATCGCGGGCGAGCAGCAACGGCGTCAGCTCCGGCCCGCGCGGGAGGCTGCCGACATGGCTGGTTACGATCATGGTGGGGTGGCCCTCCCCAGCTCGGCCTCGGGGACCCAGGTGCCGTGCACCTGGGTGCGGAGCCGATAGGGGATCATGATCCGGGCGATCGGCCCCTGCTCCGGATGCTCGGCCTCGAGCAGATGCGCCTCGGTGTGATGGCTCTCATGCTGGTCGACGATGAAGAGCAGCCAGCCTTCATGCCCCGGCTGCTTCGACGCGATATGGACATGCTCCTGGACGGTCGTCCCCGGCCCGGCCGAATATTGCCTGAGCTCGCCGGTCTTCACGTTCAGCCGGTTGATCGTGTTGAAGCCGATCCCGACCGGCCCGGCGACGAGCGGCGGCCCGAATTTCGGATCGAAGCTCTGATAATAGCCGATCTCATAGGGCTTCATATGATCCCGGTCGGCGACCGCCGGCATATCGCCGGGCGGGCCGATGATCCGCTCCGACCAAGTGTTCGCCTGGCCTTCGAGGTCGAAGGTCCAATGGGCGATGCCGGTGCGCGCGGTCGGCGGCGCCGGCGGCCCGGGCTCGATCCCCGAATCCTTCTGCATGAAGGGGAAGACCGGCAGCTCGCTGACGCCGAAATCGAGATGGACCTTCCCGCCTTCGTCATAGGCGTTCATGAAGTGGAACGACATCGCCGCCGGCCCGCGGAACCAGCGCAGCTCGGCGACGTCGCCGTCGCGCGGCATGATCCCCATCACCGTCTCGTCGCTCGAATCCCAGACCCAGTGCGGCCCGCCGGCCTCGAGCCGCGCGCGGTCGCTCTTCATCGGGAAGAAGGGGAAGATGGCGTGGGTCTTGGTCACCGCGAAATCGTGGACCAGGCCGACATAGGGCGCCTTGAACCATTGCTCGCGGACCAGATTGCCCTGCGGATCGACGACGCAATAAGCGACGTCGTCGGTCGCGAGCCCCCCCGCCTCGTAGCCGAAGAAATACATGGTGCCGGAGTCGTAATCGATCCGGACATGGGCCGTGACCGTGTCGCTCTTCAGCTTCCCGCCGAAATCATATTCGCCCAAGGTCTCCAGCGTGTCGGGATCGAGCTCGATCGGACGGCCGTCCTCCTTGGTCGCGAGCAGGCGCCCGGCGTGGAAGACCGGCGTGGTGTTTGCGGCGCTCCGCCCCGGCGTCAGCCGC
>JAFAZM010000375.1 GCA_019239785.1 Sphingomonadaceae bacterium | reverse complement strand
CAACCGCCGCTACGACCCGCAACGCTATCGCCCCGACCAGGTCCAGATCCAGGGCCGGCTCGCGGGCCTGCTGAGGAGGTACTGACCATGCGCACTGCCCTGCTTCTCGCTTCCATGCTCTGCGCAGCCGGCTGCGCGAGCCAGTCCGGCGGCCCGGTCCAGCTGGTGGCGGGTCAGCAGGGCGACCGATGCACCGCGACGGTCGAGGGACGGCCGGTGGTGTTCAACACCGACGGCAGCGATTTCCGGCAGCTCCAGGGCCGCGCCGTGACGATCGCGGCGAGCGGGAACCTGCCCAATCGCTGCGTCGGCCTGCTGATCGCGGCGCTGCAGCGCGCCGGGACCGGGCCGGTCACCTACGACGGGCACGGGCAGGCCCAGGTGCCGGAGCGGACGGCGAGGGACGATGCGCGTCGCCCGCTGGTCCACCGGGCGTCCGCGTCCAGCTGGGACGAGCGCCCGTCGTTCGACAAGAGATCGAGGAGGAGCGAATGGCGCGGCTCAACTATGTCGAACTCCCAGTCGGGGAAATCGGCACGGTCAAAGGCTTCTACGAAAGCGCCTTCGGCTGGTCGCTGACCGATTTCGGCCCGACCTACGCCTGCACCCTCAACGGCGACACCGACCTCGGCCTGCAGGCGGATGCGGCCGAGGCGACGAAGGCGCCGCTGCCGGTGATCCAGGTCGACGATTGCGACGCCGCCCTCGCCGCGGTCACCGCCGCCGGCGGCACCATCGTCCGCCCGATCTTCGCCTTCCCCGGCGGCCGCCGCTTCCAGTTCCGGGATCCGGCGGGCAACGAGCTGGCCGTGATGCAGCCGGATTGAGGCGCCTCATCCGCGTAGCGGTCGAGCCCTTCCAAATCCGCCCCGGAACGGGGAGGATTTAAAGCTGGCCTAAGCCAGCCGCTCCGGCACTGCCGCAGCGTCGGCCTCCAGCGATTCCTGGGTGCCGAGCGCCTCCCAGGGGAAGACGAACCAGCTCTTGTCCTGGCTGCGGTCGATCGCGCTGCCGCGATAGTCGGCCTTCGCGCTGGAGCGGACATTGTCGATCAGCACGGCGACGCGCAGGCCGGCGGCATCGCCGCTCTTCGCCTCGATCGCCGCGCGCAGATAGGCGATGGTGGCGCCGCTGTCGTTGATGTCGTCGACGATCAGCAGGTGCTGGCCGAGCCTGATCTTCGCCGCGAGCTTGTCGAGCAATTCGTCGGCGAAGCCGACCTCCCCCGAGCTGTGGTCGACCGAAAGCAGTGGAATGCCCGTCCGGTGCGAGAGATAGGCGGCCGGCACCAGCCCGCCGCGGCCGATCCCGACCAGGAAGTCGGGCGCCCAGTCGTCCGCCGCCAGCGCCCGGGCCACGCCCTCGACGTCGGCGAGGAAGCGCTCATAGCTGATCGGTGAGAAGGTCGGTGCGTCGCTGCCCGTCATGATCCTGCCCTGGCTGGGGAAGGCGACACATAAGGAGGCGCCCGGTCCGCGGCAATCGGGCAAAGCGGGTCGCGACCGCTGGGGGGCGCCGCGTCAGGCGCCGCCCCTGCGCGGGCGGTAGAGCCAGCAATTCACGGCGAAGCGCGAATCCGCGAACGCCTTCGACGGGCAGAGGACCTCCCGCACCTCATGGCGCGCCCAGGAGGGGAAGAGGACGAACAGATTCTGCTCGGGCGCGACGTCGACGAAGCTTCCCTCACCCTCGGCGCCGAAGGCGTGGATGCGGAGCGCGCCGCCGGTGAAGCGCTTCGGTTCGCGGTGGAAATAATAGACGCCGCTGAGCACGCGGTCGCCCACCTCCTCCCGGTTCGGCCCGGTCATCGTGTCGATATGGGGCGTGAAATAGGCGCCATGCTCATAGGCGACCATTTCGAACTGCTTCAGCGAGACGTCGCAGGGGGCGATGCCGAGATCGGCGAAGCAGCCCGGAACGAGCGCGTCGATGCGCCGGCGGATCGGATCCCGCCACGATTTCCCGGCGGCCGGCTGCAGGCTCATCGAAGACCGGCGGCTGGGGTCGTGGATCTGGCCGACCAAGGTCGAAGGCGCGAAGAAGCGCTGGCGGCCGACCGTCCAGTCGATCAGCGCGCGATTGTCCTCGGGCGGGAGGAAATCGCGATAGATCCGGAAGGGCGGCATGCGCCCGGAAGCGGCGGTCGGTGCGGGCATCTCCGGCGGTTTGCCATCTTCGAACCCACGCCGCAACGCGGCGCCCCTGCCGCGGCCCTTCAGCGGCAGGTGTCGAAGAGGATGGTGATCCGGTCGGCGCTGCTGCCGTTGTGGACGCTGTGGGTGCGGCTGGCGTCGATCTGCCAGGCCTCGCCCGGCCGCGGCCGTTTCGTCTCGCCGCCGACGGTCAGCGCGACACCCGGCTCGGAAACGAGCGCGAGCTGGTAGCGTCGCTCGAAGATCCCATCGACGCCGTCGAAATGCGGCGCGAGGCCGCAGCCGGGCGGCATCAGCCCGATCCGGCAATGGCTAAGCCGCCCCTCGTCGCCATGCTCGGCCGCGGCGATCGCAAGGACATGATCGATCAGCCGCCAGCATTCCGGAAGCTCCGCCTCCAGGCGCCGTCCCCCCATCCCGCCGATCAGGGCGATGGAGCGGAGCGCGTCGGCGCCGAGCTGCAGCCAGAGCTCCTCCGGCTGGCGCGCCAGCTCGGCCAGAGCGGGGGCGACGTCGAGGCCGGCGGCGATTCTGACGAAATTGTCCACCCTCCGGCTCCTCAATGCATCCCCGGCTTCGCCGGCGGTGCGGCGCGCTCCGGCCGCGGCTCGACCGGCGGCGGCAAGGCCCAGGGATGCCGCCCTTCCCGTTCCGCGACCGTCGCCAGCGCCGGCGGATCGCCGAGCGTGATCGTGATGCCGCCGCTGCGACTGAGGAAGCCGAGGTCGGCGCGCAGCCAGCGCGGCGTGCAGCCGCGCGGCAGCATCCGATCGGAGACGACGATGTCCGCCTCGGCGCAGGCGCGCATCATCTCCGCGAACGGCACGCGCACCGGCGTCCGCGTCGCCAGCACGCGCCAGCTCCGGCCGCCGCGGTCGAGATCGGCGGCGCAGAGATCCTGGCTGCAGGCCGCGGTCGGCAGCGATTCGAGCTCGAGAAAATCTGGCTCGGCGCCGCTCGCCTCGGCCAGGGTCTGGCGGACATAGTCGCCGGCGCGCGGGCGCAGGATGGCGAGCTGGCCGTCCGGCGTGCGCAGGGCGAGATGCGTGCCGTCGCCGGTCACGATCAGGTCCGGCGCCGGCGTCGCCAGCGCCCAAAGCGCCCCGAGCGCGAGCGGCGCCAGGCCCCAGCGCCGCAGCTTCGTCCGCCACAGGCAGAGCCAGAGCCCGCCGCCGATCATCAGGGCGAAGGCGGCCGCCGGCATCGCCGGAATCAGCGCGACCGCCCCCGGCGCGCTGCCTGCGGTGCGGGCGAGCCAGAGCAGGAGCGAAAGCGCCTGGCCGGTCAGCCACCAGAGGGGCCCGCCGAGCCCGGCCAGGTCGAAGAGCAGAGCCAACGCCTCGAGCGGCATGATCACGAAGGTGGTGAGCGGGATCGCGACCACATTGGCGAAGGCGCCGTAGAGGCCCTGCCGGTGGAAATGGAACAGGGCGATCGGCGCCAGCGCAAGCTCTACGGCGAGGCCGGTGAGGATCAGGGCGAACATCGCCCGCCCCATCCGCATCGCCCAGCTTTCGTCGCGGCGCGCGAACCAGGCACGGGCGCGCGGATGCTCGTGCAAAGCGACGATCGAGACGATCGCCGCGAAGCTCAGCTGGAAGCTCGCCCCGGCGAGGCTGTCCGGCCAGAGCAGCAGCACGATCAGCGCGCCGACCGCGACCATCCGCAGGGTGAGCGCCTCGCGGCCCAGGGCGATGCCGGCAAGGACGAGCAAGGCGGCAACGCAGGAGCGCACCGTCGGCACCTCGGCGCCGGTCAGCAGGGTGTAGGCGATCCCGGCCAGCGCGCCGGCTGCGGCGGCGATCAGCACCAGCCGGTAGCGCAGCGCCAGGGTGGGGCTCAGCGCCAGCAGCTTCAGCGTCAGCAGCATCACCGCGCCGACCACCGCGGTCAGGTGCAGGCCGCTGACCGAGAGCAGGTGCGCGAGGCCGGACCGGCGCATCGCATCGGCATCCTCGTCGGGAATGCCATATTGGTCGCCGGTGGCCAAAGCCGCGGCGATGCCGCCCTCCCCCGCGCCCTCCAGCCGCGCGCGGATATGGGCGGACAGGCGCTGGCGGAGCGCGGCGAGGCGGCCGGAGAAGCTCTGCTGCGAGGCCGGCGCGATCAGCTCGACCGACAAGGCCCGGCCGGTGCCGCCGATCTGCTGGAACCAGGCGGCACGGCTGAAATCGTAGGCGCCGGGCACAGGCGTCGGCGCCGGCGGCATCACCCAGGCGCGGATCCGCACGATCGCGCCGGGATCGAGGCCGGCGACCATCTTGTCCGCCTCGACGTTGATCCTGAGCCGCACCGGCAGGCCCGGAGCGGCCGGGCGGACGACGAGCCTGGTGTCGCCCGCGGCCGCCATCGCCTGCACGCTCTCGATCGTCGCCACCATCTCCAGCTGCTGCTCGCGCGCGATCCGCGGCGCCTCGGCCCGCTCGGCCTGCCACCAGATCAGCCCGCAGCCGAGCGCAGCGGCGAGGCCGAACCAGGCGAGCGCCCTGCCCCAGCGCGTGCCGCCGCCGAGCGCCAGCGCCCCAAGCACGAGTGCGCCGGCGACGAGCAGGAAGGTCGTCCACTGGTCCTCGTCCGCGAGATAGAACCAGGCGCCGATCCCGAGCATCAGCCCGACCGGCAGCCAGAGCGGGAGCTGGTCCCGCTCGGCTTCGGCGACGGTTTCGAGACGATCGGAGAGGCTGGAGAGCCAATTCCTGAATCGAGTCATTCCGGACTTGATTCGGTATCCATGAACACCCGGTTCGTCGCCTAAATCGGATGCGCGGCTGTTCATGGATTCCGGCCTTCGCCGAAATGACGAAAGAGGTGGTGGCGCCCTCCGGCCGCACCCCTTCCGTGCCTTCCGTCCCCTATGCTAGGGCCGCGCGCGTTCCGGGTCGCCATGGCCCCGCATGGTTGGAGAATAAGCGCGTGAGCGCAAGCCCAGAGCCCGGTCAGATCGTCACGCGCTTCGCGCCCTCGCCGACCGGCTTCCTGCATATCGGCGGCGCCCGCACGGCCTTGTTCAACTGGCTCTATGCCCGTCACCATGGCGGCCGCTTCCTGCTGCGCATCGAGGATACCGATAAGGCGCGCTCGACCCAGGCGGCGATCGATGCGATCCTCGACGGGATGCGCTGGCTCGGCCTCGACTGGGACGGCGACACCCATTTCCAGTCCGAATTCGCCGGCCGCCATGCCGAGGTCGCCCATGCCCTGCTCGCCAGCGGCCATGCCTATCGCTGCTGGATGAGCGCCGAGGAGCTCGCGGCCCAGCGCGCGGCGGCGCAGGCCGAGCGACGCCCGTTCCGCATCCGCAGCCCCTGGCGCGACCGCGACGAAGCCCGCAACGAGCCTTTCGTGATCCGGCTGAAGGCGCCGCAGGACGGCGAGACCGCGATCGACGACCAGGTCCAGGGCCGCGTGACGGTCCGGAACGAAGAGATCGACGATTTCGTGCTGCTCCGCTCGGACGGCTCGCCGACCTACATGCTCGCGGTCGTCGTCGACGATCACGACATGGGCGTCACCCATGTGATCCGCGGCGACGACCATCTCAACAACGCCTTCCGCCAGCTCGCGATCATCCGTGCCATGGGTTGGCCGGAGCCGGTCTACGGTCACGTTCCTTTGATCCACGGCCAGGACGGCGCCAAGCTCTCCAAGCGCCACGGCGCGCTCGGCGTCGACACCTATCGCGACGAGATGGGCATCTTGCCCGAGGCCCTGTTCAACTATCTGCTGCGCCTGGGCTGGGGCCATGGCGACGAGGAGATCATCAGCCGCGAAGATGCGGTGCGCTGGTTCGATATCGACCATGTCGGCCGCTCCCCCTCCCGCTTCGATCTCAAGAAGCTGGAAAATCTCAACGGCCATTATCTGCGCGAGGCCGATCCGGCGCGGCTGGCGGCCCTGGTCGCGCCGAAATTGCCGGGCGCGGACGGGGCCCTGCTCGCCCGGGCGATGCCCTTCCTGACGCCGCGCGCGAAGGATCTGAACGAGCTCGCCGAGGGCGCCGCCTTCCTGTTCAAGCCCCGCCCGCTGGACATGGACGAGAAGGCAAAGGCCCTGCTAGAAGGCGGCGCGCGAGACCTGCTCGCCCTCGTCCACCAGGCGCTCGCCAAGGTCGCCGGCTGGAGCGCCGAGGAGACCGAGCAGGCCGTGCGGGAGGTTGCCGAGGCCGAAGGCGTGAAGCTTGGCCAGGTGGCGCAGCCGCTGCGGGCGGCGCTCACCGGCCGTGCGACATCGCCCGGAATTTTCGACGTGCTGGCGTTGCTCGGACGCGAGGAGAGCCTCGCGCGGATCGCCGACCAGCTGAGGTGAAGGAAGATCAAGATGGCGGACAAGGCCAAGCTTTCGCTGGACGGCAAGGAATTCGAATATGACATGATCTCGGGCTCGGTCGGGCCCGACGTCATCGACATCCGCAAGCTCTACGGCGAGGCGGGCGTCTTCACCTACGATCCGGGCTTCACCTCGACCGCGGCCTGCCAATCCCAGATCACCTATATCGACGGCGACGCCGGCATCCTCCTCCACCGCGGCTATCCGATCGAGCAGCTCGCCGAGAATTCGACCTTCATGGAGGTCTGCTACCTGCTGCTGAACGGCGAGCTCCCGACCGGGGACGAGCTTGCCAAGTTCACCTATACGATCACCCGCCACACCATGCTGCACGAGCAGCTCGCGACCTTCTACCGCGGCTTCCGGCGCGACGCGCATCCGATGGCGGTGATGTGCGGCGTGGTCGGCGCGCTTTCGGCCTTCTACCACGATTCGACCGACATCACCGATCCCAAGCAGCGGATGATCGCCTCGCACCGGCTGATCGCGAAGATGCCGACGATCGCGGCGATGGCCTACAAATATACGCTCGGCCAGCCCTTCATGTATCCGCAGAACAACCTCTCCTACACCGGCAATTTCCTGAGGATGACGTTCGGCGTCCCCGCCGAGCCCTATGAGGTCAATCCGGTGATCGAGCGGGCGATGCGGCGGATCTTCATCCTCCACGCCGACCATGAGCAGAATGCCTCGACCTCGACCGTGCGGCTCGCCGGCTCCTCGGGCGCGAACCCCTTCGCCTGCATCGCCGCCGGCATCGCCTGCCTCTGGGGCCCGGCCCATGGCGGCGCCAACGAGGCCGCGCTCAACATGCTGCGCGAGATCGGCACGCCAGCCAACATCCCGAAATATATCGCGCGGGCGAAGGACAAGAACGATCCGTTCCTGCTGATGGGCTTCGGCCACCGGGTCTACAAGAATTTCGACCCGCGCGCGAAGGTGATGCAGGCGACCGCGGAGGAGGTGCTGAAGGAGCTCGGCATCTCCGATCCGGTGCTCGACACCGCCCAGGAGCTGGCCGCGATCGCGCTCAAGGACGATTATTTCATCGAGAAGAAGCTCTACCCGAACGTCGATTTCTATTCGGGCGTGATCCTCTCGGCCATCGGCTTCCCGACCGACATGTTCACCGCTCTGTTCGCCCTCGCCCGCACCGTCGGCTGGGTCGCGCAATGGAACGAGATGATCTCCGATCCCGAGCAGAAGATTGGCCGCCCGCGCCAGCTCTACACCGGCCCGGTGCAGCGCGATTACGTGCCGGTCGACCAAAGGTAGCAATTTGGCGCGGAGGGCTCGCGAAACTAGCGCCGGCGTCGTCGCTGCCGTCGGCTTCGCCATCGCGGGCGCGGCCGCGCTCATCACGTTCAGTTACCCCGACATGATTCAGGCGGTGCTCGGAATGAGCGCCGCCTGGCTCATCGGCAGCCTGATCGTGCTGTCTCTGATCCTCGGGGCTATGCGAAGAGCCCGCCATCGAAAATTGATGATCTTGCCTGGGACATGCGTGGCCAGGGCCGCGACCGTCCTGGTGCTCGCTCAGCTGGGCTTTACGGCGGCCACCCTGACCCTGCTCGCGGCCTGGCTCGCCGTCTCGCTTGTCGGACCCGAGATGGAGTCGTTGATGCTCGACGCCTTCCTCCTGACGATCATCGCCGCGGCCGCGACCAGCCTGTTCCTTCGCTGCGTCATCAATCTCGCGGGCATCTGCCAGCCCCCGCCAGGCGAGGCGACCGGCGAGTAGGGGTCATGCTACGTTGTAGCATTATGGCAAGGGCGCTTCCCCTGCCGGTCCCCGCCCGGCGCGCGCTGTTCTGGACCCCGCACTATGTTAACGCTAACCTTCTTCCAAAGAGGGAGGGGCGCATGATCAGCCGGCGATCGACCTTGCTTGGCGGAGCAGCGTTGCTGGCGGGGCTCGGCAGCGCAAGTGACAGCCGCACCCGCTGGCGGCGACGGCCGCAAGATCCTTTCGTCCGCCGCGACGGCACCGCCTTCCGGATCGGCGGGCGGCGCTACCATTATGCCGGCACCAACATGTGGTACGCGCCCTGGCTCGGCGCCGACGCGCCGTTCGGCAACCGGGCGCGGCTATCGCGGGAGCTGGACCGGCTGACCGCGCTCGGCGTCTCGAACGTCCGGATCAACGGCTCGGCGGAATTCTCACCCCTGCGCAATTCCGTCCGTCCGGTCTTCCGCACCCGCAGCCGCCACTATGACGAAACTCTGCTCCGCGGCCTCGACTTCACCCTCGCCGAGATGGGCCGGCGCAACCTGAAGGCCGTGATCTACCTGACCAATTTCTGGGAATGGTCGGGCGGGATGATGACCTATCTCTACTGGACCAATGGCGGCCGCTACCTCAACATGAACGATCCGGCCCATCCCTGGCCGGAATTCCCCGATTTCGTCAGCCGTTTCTACAATTCGCCGGCCGCGGTCGCGATGTACCATGATTATGTCCGCGCCGTGGTGACGCGGACTAACAGCATCACCGGCCGCCGCTATTTGGACGATCCGGCAATCATGGCCTGGCAGCTCGCCAACGAGCCGCGGCCGGCCGGCAGCGAGGCGGTCGGCACGCCCAACCTGCCCGCTTTCTACGCCTGGGTGCGGGCGACGGCGCGGCTGATCAAGTCGCTCGATCCCAACCATCTGGTTTCGACCGGCAGCGAGGGGCTGAAGGGCTGTCTCGAAAGCGCCGCCTGCGTCGTCGCCGAGCATTCGATCCCGGAGATCGACTATCTCACCACCCATGTCTGGCCGCAGAATTGGGGCTGGGTCGATCCCGCCGACATTGCCGGCACCTGGCCGCGCTGCGAGAGCCTGGTCCGCGATTATGTGCAGCAGCATCTCGCCCTCGCCGCGCGGGTCGGCAAGCCGGTGGTGTTCGAGGAATTCGGCTTTCCGCGCGAGGGCGGCAGCTTCGATCCCGCCGCGGCGACCACCTACAAGGATCTTTATTACCGGCTGATCTATGGACAAGTGCTGGACAATGCCCGGAGCGGCGGGCCGGCCGCCGGCTCCAACTTCTGGGCCTGGAGCGGCGAAGGCCGCGCCGCGCATGACGACCACCGCTTCCATCCCGGCGACACGTCCTGGCTCGGCGACCCGCCGCACGAGCCGCAGGGCTGGTACGGCGTGTTCGACAGCGATGCGGGCACGCAGGCGGTGATCCGCGAGCATGCGGCGGCGATGGCGGCGCTTCCGGGCTAGGTCACCCCTGCCGGTTCTTGTCCGCTTCCATTCGGCCGCCTAGGCTCATTACCGGGGGAAGCGATGCAGATACCGAAGAATCAAACCCTGTCGCTTGCGCTGAGCGCGCTAGGAATAGCCGCCGCCTTCTATTCGATGGTCAATTATGTCGGGCCCTACCGATGGCTATCGGAGCTCCAGACGCGCATCCTCGGCTTCTATCTGCCAGCGATCTCGCTTGGCGTGCCCGCGCTTATCTTCCTAATTCCCGGCCGCTTGGTCGAACCGGAGCCGGGCGCGTCCGAGCCCGAGGATTTCCCGACCTACGAAGCCGAGATGATATACAGGAATCGACGGCTGATCCGCCGCTTGCGCTTCTGGGCGGTCGGCTGCGCAGTGGGAGGCATCCTAGTCTTTTTGTTTGGGCTGACTCGGCCCGACGGCCTGCCCGCACCTGTGTCGGTCGCGAGTTCCGCGCCGCCTCCACCCCCAGTCGGTGTACCGGTTCTGCTCCGCGGTATCGTGGACCAGGATCAGGTTCACAGCCTCTCGACGCACGGTGTACGTCTGAATTCCGAAAGCTATGCCGCGCCGCTGCTGGGACAAAATCCCGTGCGATATGTCGTGGATCTTGGCCACGACGAAATGGAGGCGCGCTGGAGGCTCGACCAGCTTACGCGCCAGGGCCAAGCCGAAGGCACCCTCCGGGAAAACGGCCTGTCCGGCGAGATGCGCGCCAGCTTCGAAGGATCCGGCGTTCGGTTCGCCGACCCATATTATCTGCTGGAACCCGATGGCCCGACCCCGCACCGCCAATTACTGGGCATCGCTTGGCTGCTGCTCGGCGTAGGAGCGGTCTTAGGACTGATCATCGCCAACGCATGGCGCCTGATCCGACTTTATCGTGGGCGGCAGGAAATCCCCGACTAAACGGCGCGGAGCGGCAAGGTGAAAGTGAACCGGGCGCCCTGCCCCGGGGCACTGTCGACGGCGACGTCGCCGCCCATAAAGCGGGCGAGGCGGCGGGCGATGTAGAGGCCTAGGCCGGTGCCGCCAGGCTCGGTCGGATCGACCCGCTCGAAACGATCGAAGATCCGCTCCTGGTCCTCCTCGGCGATGCCCTTGCCCTGGTCCGCGACGACGACCGCCGCGAGATCCCCTTCCCGCTCGGTGCGCAGCCAGACCTGGCCGCCCTCGGGCGTGTAGCGGACGGCGTTGGTGATCAGGTTCATCATGATCTGCAGCGCGCGGGTGAAGTCGCCGGTCGCGGGCAGGCTCTCGTCCCCGCCCGGCCCGTCGATCCGGACGTTGCGGTCGGCGGCGCGCACCGCGAGCAGCCCGGCGGCGCGGCGGGCGATGTCGGCGAGGTCGATCGGCTCGGCCTCGGGGCGGAAGTCCGGCCGCTCGATCGCCTGCAGGTCGACCAGGTCGTCGACCAGCGCGAGCAGATGCCGGCCGGCGGAGGCGATGTCGGCGGCATAGCCGGTATAGTCGCGGCGCAAAGGCCCTTCGGGCTGGGCGCGCAGCCGCTCGGCATTGTCGATGATGTGCGCGAGCGGCGCGCGGAGCGCCTGATCGAGCCGCGCGCCGAACGCGGACTTGTCCTCGGCAGACGGCCCAGCCGCATCGTCCGCTGCCCCGCCGTCCGCCCGCGCCGCCGCGGCGGCGCCGCGGAAGCCGGCGAAGCGGCCCATGCCGTCGATCAGTGGGACGCCGGAGAGCAGGTAGCGCCCGCGCCGGCCGCCGCGCAGCTCGGCGAGCTGCCCCTCGAACGCCTTGTGCTCGGCCAGGGCGGTCAGGATCGGCAGCGCGCCGTCAGGGCTCTCGCGGAAGCGGAACAGGCGGGTGAGCTGGCGGCCGGTCAGCTCGCCGGCATTACGGCCGACCGCGACCGCGGCGCCTGGCGAGAGCGCGGTCAGCCGCAGCGCGTCATCGGTCTCCCACATCCAGTCGGCGGCGGCGCGCAGGAAATCGGCCTCGCGCTCGGCCGGACGGCTCGGCGCCGGCGGCCGGGGCGGACGCGCCGCCCAGCCGGTGATCGCGAGCGCGACCTCGTCGCCCTCGGGCTCGGCGCGGACCCAGAGATCGACGTCATGCTCGCCGTCGGCGGCGAGCGCCGCGCGGGAGATGGTGATGCCGAGCCGGCGGGCGAGCCGCGCCAGCGCGGCGATCTGCGGCACGGCGAGGACGCCGCCCTCATCGCCGCCGGCCGAGGCGTGCAGGGCGGCGAGCGGCGGATCGGCCGCGACCAGCCGGCCCTGGGCGTCGACGCGGCCGCTGACCGCTTCGTCCCGGCTTGCGGAAGCGACGCTCATGCGGCCTCGGCGGGCGGGCGGGCGCGGGTCGAGATGCGGGCGACGCTGGCGCGATAGGCGGGGTGCGCCTGCCAGAGCCGGAGCACGTCGCGCGCGGCGGCGGCATCGATCGTATCGAACAGGTCGAGCTGCGCTGCGGTGGCGTCGCCCTCCGCCCCCGAGACGAGCGGCGCGCGGCTGTTCAGCAGCAGCAGGATCGCCGCAGCCGCGTCCCGCTCGACCTCGCCGGCGCGCAGCAGCAGAGCCGGCCCGCGCCCGCGCGGATCGGCGAGCACCTCCCAGGCGGCGGCATAATCGAGCAGGCAGAGCGCGGCGGTGCCGGCGATGAACAAAGGCAGCAGCCCTTCGGAGAGCGCCCGGGCCAGCAGCGCGCCGTCCATTCGGCCGAGCGCGTGCAGCCGGTGCGCGAGCCGCACCGCCCGCGCCTCCAGGGTCGCGCCTTCGTCATGATGAGCGATCAGCGCGCTCGCCGTCTCCTCGATCGCGGCGTCGACGGCGGCGACGCGATGATGCTGGACGATATAATGGCGGAGCGCGGCGGCGATCAGCCAGACCAATTTGTGCTGCAGCTCGGCCGGCAGGTCGACCTGGCCGATGGACGGCTCCTGGAAGCGGTCGAAGCGGCGGCTGCGGGCGATGATCAGCTCCATCGCCTCGGCAGCGACCTCGTCGTCGGCGTCGCGGACCAGCAGGGAGAGCAGGTCGCCGCCCTCGGCGGCGGGCGCGTGCGCCTTCCAGTAACGATGCTCCTCGACCCGGCGGACGAGGACGTTGCTGAGCTCGGCGTCGCGCAGCACATGGGCGCGCTCGAGGATCGGCAGTGCGATCGGCACATGCGCCGAGGAGAGGGCCGCATGGAGCGCGTCATGGCCCTCGAAATGGATGGCGAGGCGGCCCCGCATCTGGTCCTCGAGGCCGCGGAGCAGGCGGGTCAGCAGGGAGGCGGCGGTGAGGCGCTGCCACTCGGAAAGCCGGGCCTGGTCGGGCAGCAAAAGGTCGGTCGCGGCGACGGCAAAGCGCTCGCGCGCCGCCGCCAGCAGCAGGCGCGCGGCATCGCTCTGTCGTTGGGTCCCGGTCGAAGCGCTTTCCGCCATGCTTTTCCCTTAGCGGCGCAGGGTTAAGCCGTTGCTAATCTTGATGCGGCGGCGTCGGGGCGTGCGCCTCGCGCTGCGCCCAGAAAAAGGAGCCGGCGGCGTAAGCGAAGAGGAAGGCAAGCCCGGCCTGCCAATAGCCGAAGGCGGCGAAGGGCAGCATCAGCCAGCTCATCCCCTTGCGCTCGGCGAGGAAGGCGGCGCCGCGGATCGGCCAGCCCTCGCTTTCGATCTGCTCGGCGATCAGGAAAGCGAGCGTGGTGAGGGCGAGCAGCACCATCCCCCAGCCGTCCGCGGCGGCGAGATCGTAGGCGAGCACGACCAGTGCAGCGGCACCGAACAGCTGCACGAGATAGGCCCACCAGCTCTGCCGGATCCCGTCCTGCATCCTCAGGCGCGCGAGCCGGCGCGCGACGCCTTCGAGCGGGGTGGCGAGCAGCAGCGAGGCGAGGCCGGTCCAGAGGAAGCGGAAATAGAAGCCGGTCGCGCCGAGCCCGGTCAGCAGGGCGGCGGCGAAGCCGATCAGCTGCGGCGAGACGCGGCTTCCCATCAGCAAGGCGGTGCCGAACCGTTCGACGGGCGCGAGCAGGCGGTCCATCCAGCCGCCGCGCGCCTCGTCGGCATCGGCGACGATCCGCCGCTCCAGCTGATCGAGATCCTCGTCGCGGTCGAGGATCGCGACCGGCCCTTCGGCGGGGAGGTGCTGGGCGCCGGCCTGGAGCGTGCGGCGCAGCAGGGTCGACTGCAGGTCCCAGTCGCGCAGCATCCCCGCGGTCTCGCGCAGCAGCGCGCCGTCGACCGCGGCGACCCCGGCCCAGCGGGCGCTTGCGTCGATCCGTTCGTACAATTCGCCATGGCTGCCGTCCGGCACGGTCAGCACCGCCGCCCCGTCCGCCGCGGCCAAGCGGGCGAGCTGGGAGCGGCCGGCGATCGCGCCGTCGCCGATCAGCAGGATATGGTCGTAGGCGTCGACCGCCTCGGCCGCCTCCTCGGCGCTGCGCGCGACCTGGACAGGAATGCGGTCGCGGCGCAGCCGCTCGATCGCCGCGGTCAGGGCGGCGGGCATGCGCTCGACGAAGAGGATGATCGGCGCCGCCCCGGCCGCGGCGGCGAGCCGGGCCTGGCGCTCGATCACGGTGCGCCCGGCAAGCGGCAGCGTCGCCCGCAAATGGCCGGGCTCGCCCGATTCGTGATAAGCCGCGATCAAAGCCGCAAGCGCCACAGCCTCTCCCTCCGGCTAAGCGGCGGACGGTAGGCGCGCGCGGGTCAGCTTGCCAAGCCTCTTAGTCGGCGCCTTGCTTTTCCTCCCTGTGAGCGAAGCTCATGGGGAGGATAGAAGGGGTTCAGCTGTTGGAGAATTGCGCCAGCGCGGCGGCGATCTTGCGCAGGACGGCGGGGTCGCCGGGGGCGCCGTCGAGCGCTTCGGCGGCGAGCTCGACCAGGCCGGTCACGCCGAAACTGGCGGCGATGCTCTTGAGCCGCGCCGCGGCGATCTCCCAATTGGCGTCGCAGCGGGCGCGGCCGAGCAGATCGAGCTGGCGGGCGGCGCTTTCCGCGAAAGCGGCCCGGAGCTCCGCCATCAGGTCGCAATCCTCGCCGACGGCGGCTGCGAGCGCGGCGTTCAGGGCTCCCGGATCGTAGGCCATTTCAAGGCGATAAGGTGAATGGAGTTAACACGACGTTTCATATGCGGCCCAAAGTGGTACAAGTGGCGCCACGACGATGGGGGCCGAAATGGCGCACGCACAGCCGCAGGACGGCGAACTGGAATGGGTCGGCGAGAAGCCGTGGGAGGCCGCGGCCGATCCCGAAGCCTATCCGAACACTGATTTCGAGGCCGATGCGGCCGAGGGCCGCGGGCTCGGCACGCGCCTCTTCGCCGGGCTGCTGATCCTGCTCGGCGCGGTCTGGCTCGGCGCCGCCGGCTACGCCCTGACCCTCGCCTGGCCCGGCGCGAGCCTGCCCGCCTGGACCGGCTGGATCGCGACCCTCTCCGCGCCGCTGATCCTGCTCGGCCTGGCCTGGTTGCTGTTCGGCCGCAGCGGCCGGCGGGAGACGCAGCGTTTCACCGCCGCGGTGCGGGCGATGCGGCAGGAAAGCGAGGCGCTGGAAGCGGTGCTTGCGATCACCGCCGCCAAGCTCGCCGAGAATCGGGCGGCGCTGAACGAGGAATCGAGCCGGCTGATGACGCTCGGCGACGAGGCCACCGACCGGATCGGCCGCGTCACCCACCAGCTCGCCCGCGAGAGCGGCGAGCTCGACCGCAAGGCGCAGGCGCTGGACCAGGCCGCATCGGCGGCGCGGGTCGATATCGGCGTGCTGATGAGCGACCTGCCCAAGGCCGAGGAGCAGGCGCGCGCCGCCGCGGAAGCAATGAAGCAGGCCGGGCTCGGCGCGCACGAGCAGGCGATGGCGCTGGAAAGCCAGCTCGCCGCGCTTGCCGCGCGCAGCCGCGAGGCCGACGAGGCTGCGGGCGGCTCGGCGCAGCGGCTCGGCGCCCATCTCGCCCGGATCGAGAGCGGCGCCGGCGCCGCCGCCGAACGGATGGTCGAGGCCGCCGGCCAGATGAACGGCGTCGTCGACCAGGCGATGGAGCGCGCCGGCGAAGCGGTCGACCAGGCCCGCCAGGGGCTGGAGGCCCAGGGCCAGACCATGCTTGCGATGATCGAGCAGAGCCGGGCCGCCTTCGAGCAGGCCGGCGCCGAGACCACCAAGGGCCTCGCCGAGCGGCTCGACCTCGCTGGGCAGAAGATCGAGATGCTGGCCGGCCGGCTGGCGACGCAGGATCAGGCAAGCCGCACCTTGCTCGGCAATATCGGCCGGCAGGTCGACGAGGTCGGCCGGCTGATCGTCCTGCTCGGCGAGCATGGCGACGCGCAGGGCGCGCGGCTCACCGAGTCGATGGGCGCGCTCCGCGCGAGCGCCGAGGCGCTGCGGCAGGAGATCGCCCATGGCGACGGCCAGGCCGAGGCCCTGACCGGCCGCACCCAGGCGCTCGGCACCGCCCTGGCCGCGGTCACCGGCCAGTTGCGGGACGAGATGCCGCCGGCGATGGCGGGGATCGAGATCCAGGCCGAGCGCACCGCGGCGGCGGCCAAGGCGGTGACCGGCGAAATGGCGGCGATGCACGAGGCGGCCGATGCGGCGGCCGAGCGCACCGCGGCGGCCGAGGCGAGCATCGCCCGCCAACGCGAATCGCTCGACGCCCTGTTCGCGGCTTTGCGCGACGGCGTCCGCGACGCGGAGGAGAAATTGAACGCGATGAGCACCCTGGTCGGCGAGGCGGACGGCGCCGCGGCGCAGATGATCCGCGACACCGGGCCTGAGCTGGTCGAAGCGCTGGTGCGGGTGCGCGAAGCGGCGGCGCAGGCGGCGACCCATGCCCGCGAGGCGATCGCCGCGGTGATCCCGGAAAGCGTCGACGCCTTGGTCGAAGCGGCGCGCGGCGCGATCGCCGAAGCGGCCTCGGCGCCGGTCAAGGCGCAGCTCGACGAGATCGGCAGCGCCTCGCACCTCGCGCTGGCGACGGCGAAGGCGGCGAGCGAGCGGCTGACCCGGCAATTGCTGACCATCGGCGAGACCGCAGCGGCGATCGAGGAACGGATCGCCGAGGACCGCGCCGAGCGCGAGGCGAAGGACGCGCATGCGCTCTCGCAGCGCGTGTCGCTGCTGATCGACGCGCTCAACTCGACCGCGATCGACGTCTCCAAGATCCTCTCGAACGATGCCGGCGACGCCGCCTGGGCCGCCTATCTGAAGGGCGACCGCAGTGTCTTCACCCGGCGCGCGGTGCGGCTGCTCGATTCCGGCGAGGCCCGCGAGATCCTGCGGCATTACGAGGAGGAGCCGGAGTTCCGCGACCAAGTGAACCGCTACATCGCCGATTTCGAGGCGCTGCTCCAGCGGGTGCTGGCCGATCCGGACGGCTCCGCGCTTGGCATCACCCTGCTATCCTCCGACATGGGCAAGCTCTACGTGGCGCTGGCCCAGGCGATCGAACGGTTGCGGAAGTAGGCTCAGCGGCACCGAAATAAAAGCGTCACGCCGGCGAAGGCCGGGGTCTGGTGGAGACCCACTGAGACTTCTCGACCTGAGATCCCGGCCTTCGCCAGGATGACGGGCTCAGCTCCGCAGCCAGTTCAGATCCTCGGGGCCGATCCAGCCGAAATGATAATTGGCGTAGAACAGCCCAAACAGAATCGCCGAAACGATCGTCGCCCGCAACGCGACGCGGCCGAGGCTGAACGTGTGCGGCGCGCTTTCGGCATGGCCGGGCTGGACCTGCACCCCCGCCTCCTCCGCGGTGCGCACGCCGAACGGAAGCACGGTGAACAGGCTCAGCGTCCAGAACAGGACGTAGATGGCAAGCATGGACGTCCAGCGCATGCGAGCGGCCCTAGAGCCTGACGAGCAGAACGGAAACCACCGGTTTCTTCCCGGTCCAGTCGGTCGCGCAGCGGCGGACGGCGAGGCGCACCGCCTCGCGGAGCTTGTCCTCGTCCTTGCCGGCATTCTGCGCGACCGCATCGGACGCGGCCTCGCAGGCCTCGGCGAGAAAGGCTTGCTTGTCCTCCTCGACCGGGATGCCCTGCAGGTCGAGCTCGACGCCGGCGCGCAGCCGGTCCTGATCGTCGAGCGCGACCGCGACCGAGATCAGCCCGAACATCGCCGCGCGGCGGCGCTCGTTCATCGTGTTGCCGTTGGCCGGGAGGATGACGTCGCCGTCGAGGATCAGCCGGCCGACCTGCTCCTCGCCGATTTTCTCGGGCCCGTTCGGGGCGAGGCGGACGAGGTCGCCATTCTTCTGGACGATGCCGTGCGGGATGCCGCGCGACCGGGCGAAGCGCGCCTGCTCCATCATGTGCCGCATCTCGCCATGGACCGGCACGATGATCTCCGGCCGGATCCAGTCGTACATGGCGGCGAGCTCGGGCCGGCCGGGATGACCGGAAACGTGGATCGGCGCCTGGCGGTCGGTGATCATCTCGATGCCGCGCGCGGCGAGCTCGTTCTGGATGCGGCCGATCGCGATCTCATTGCCGGGGATCTGCTTGGAGGAGAAGACGACCATGTCGCCGGGATCGAGCGCCAGCTTGTGCTGGCCGAAGGCGATCCGGGCAAGCGCCGCCCGGCTCTCTCCCTGGCCGCCGGTGGCAATGATCATCACCTCGCGCCGCGGCAGCCGCATCGCCGTCTCGAAGTCGATGATCTCAGGAAAATCCGTAAGATAGCCGACGCTCTTCGCGACCCGCAGGATGCGGTCGAGACTGCGGCCGGCGATGCAGACCTGCCGCCCCGTGTCCTGCGCGACATGGCCCAATGTCTTCAGCCGCGCCGCATTGGAGGCGAAGGTGGTGACCAGCACGCGGCAATCGGCGTCCTGGATGATCTCGTCGAGGCCCTGGCGGACGCCGAGCTCGGAGCCCGAGATGTTCTCGTTGAAGACGTTGGTCGAATCGCAGACCAGAGCAAGCACGCCCTCGTCGCCGATCGCGCGCAGCTCCGCCTCGGTGCTCGGATCGCCGAGCTGGGGGCTGTCGTCGAGCTTCCAGTCGCCGGTGTGGAAGATGCGGCCGTAGGGCGTGTCGATCAGCAGCGCGTTGCCCTCGGGGATCGAATGGGCGAGCGGGATGTAGCGGAAGCCGAACGGGCCGAGGCGGAAGTCGCCCTCGAGCTCGACCGTGTTCAGCTTGATCTCGCCGAGCAGCCCCTCCTCCTCGAGCTTGCCGGCGATCAGCCCTGCGGTGAACGGCGTCGCATAGAGCGGCACGCCGAGATCGTTGGCGAGATAGGGGATCGCGCCGATATGGTCCTCATGGCCGTGGGTGAGGACGATGCCGAGCAGATCCTCCTTGTGCGCCTCGATGAAGGCGAGGTCCGGCAGGATCAGCTCCACTCCCGGATAATCGGGGTCGGCGAAGGTGAGGCCGAGATCGACCATCACCCATTTGCCCTCGCAGCCGGAGAGATTGACGTTCATGCCGATCTCGCCCGAGCCGCCGAGCGCGAGGAAGAGGAGTTCTTTGCCGGGTT
>JAFAZM010000129.1 GCA_019239785.1 Sphingomonadaceae bacterium | reverse complement strand
TGCCGACCAATTCGGTCCCGAGCGCCTTTTCCCAGGAAAGCACAAAGTCCGCCTTCTCAGGCAGAGACTGAAACTCGACCTCGCAGACCTCGTAGCCGTCATAATCGACCATCAGCCGGAGACCGCCGAGCTCTGCCAGGACAGCGTGAGCCGGATGATTGTCCGGAACCGCTGAGTCCACGGACACGCGGCGGCCGTGCAGCCAACCGGCCGCCCGCAACGCCGGTTCGAGTTCCCAGCTGACGACAGACATCACGATGTTTCTAGCTCGCACCAAGGCGACGAGCCAGGTGCGCAGGGCGAGAGCCCGCGGGTGAGGCTCCCGTTCGCAAGAACAAGGAGCCGCTCGCGCCTAGGCCTCCGTCAGCGCCCGCTCGCCCTGGTCGGCGCGGCTGACGCCTTCGCCGTCGAGATTCTTCCCGACGAACTCCCAATTGACGATGTTGCCGAGCACGCTTTCGGCGAAGCGGGGGCGCTCGTTGCGATAGTCGACATAATAAGCATGCTCCCAGACATCGAGCGTCAGCAGCGGCTTCATCCCCTCATAGGCGACCGGCGTGTCGGCGTCGTGGAGGGAGGTGATCTTCAGCGCGTCGCCGTCGAGGACGAGCCAGGCCCAGCCGCTGGCGAAATGGCCGACCGCTTCCTCCTTCAGCTTGGCGAGCATCGTGTCGAGGTCGCCGAACCCCTCCTCGATCAGCGCCGCGAGCTTGCCGGTCGGCTTCTGCCCCTCCGGCGGCGCCAGGCATTGCCAGAAGAAGCTGTGGTTCCAGAGCTGGGCGCTGTTGTTGAACAGGCCCTTGTTGCCCTGCTCCTTCGCCGCGCGGATCACCTCGCTCAGCGCGCGGCCTTCGAGGCCGGTCTCACCCAGCAGCTGGTTGGTCTTGTCGACATAGGCCTTGTGGTGCTTGCCGTGATGATAATCGAGTGTCTCGGCGGACATGAACCGGCCTAGCGCGTCCTTGGCGAAGGGAAGGTCGGGAAGCGTGAACGACATGGCTGGTCTCCTGCGGATGTTTCGGCAGGAGAACCGACGAATGCCGGTTTGGGTTCACCAGTTCGCAGCGATTTTCGCGCCGGATGGAGCCATCCGGCGGGTTGGAAAATCGCCTTACGCGCGTACTAACGCTGGACGACCCGGAATCGCTGCAAATCCGCCCGCGGCGCCGACCAGCCGGGGGCGAGCTGCGCCGCGATCTGGTAGTCCTGATAGGCTTCGCGGACGTTGCCGAGCGCTTCGTTCGCCACCGCGCGGCCATAATGGGCGACGGCGGGACGCTGCGTGTTGTGCTCGAGCGCGACGGTGAACAATTGCGCCGCCTCGGACGGGTTCTGCCGCTGGATCAGCGCCGCGCCCTTGTTGAGATAGGCCTCGGGCTGGTTCGGATCGAGCGTCATCGCCGCATCGAAATCGGCGATCGCCGGATCGATCATTCCGCGGCGCAGGCGCAATATGCCGCGGTTCACATGCGTCGCCACGGTCTCGTAGTTGGACAGGTTGCCCTCGCCCAACGCATCGTCGCAATGCCTGATGTCGCGAACCTGGGGCAGGAGCGGCGAATCCGCCGCTTCGTAGCACATGCGGGCGTCGCTGGTGCCGATCACCACGACGCTGGCCGCCACCGGCGCGGCACAGGCCGCCAGCAGGGCTCCGAGCGCGATCGTACGAACAGCCATAGTCGTCTCCCTCAACCACAGCCCACCGTGAGTCCCGCATAGCAGAAATACGATAGAAAGGGAAACTTTGGGGAGAGTGCCTAGAGGGCCGCTTCCTTCTCCGCCGCGCGGAGCGGAGCGCCGTCGATCCAGGCGCGGCCGAGCTCAATCTTCCCGGCCTCGCGCTTCGCCATCGCGCTGACCAGCAGCGAGTCGGTGCGGGCGCCCTCGGCGTAGATCGCGATCCTTTCGTCCAGCGAGGGGGAGGCGGCGGCGCGGGCGCGAAGCGCGAACCAGCGGATGCGGTCGCTCGGATGGGCGGCGGCGAAATTCGCGAGCAGATCGAGCCCCTCCTCGCCGCCGAAATGGGCGGCGAGCGCGAGCATCGGCTCCAGCGACATCCGGGTCATGATCCCGTCGATCTTCCTGTTCTCGACGTCGAAGCGATACTGGTCGCGGAAGGTCGTCGAATGCGAGGTCTCGAGGATATTCAGCGAGACCGACATTGCATCGGCCGGCAGCTGCAGATGGACGTCCTTGTGGGCGCGGTAGAGCATCACCTTGCCCTCCTCCAGCCGCGCCTTCTCGACGAAGCGAAGGTTGACCTCCTCGCCCGGATAGCCGACCACCTCGCCATATTCATATTCGTAATAGTCGCTCCAATAGCCGGGCCCGAGATAGCCGACGGTGAGGAAGGAGAAATTGTGATCGTGGGCGACGTTGTAGAAGAAGGGATCGGAGCCGCTGTGGCGGACGACGCTGTCCTTCAGCGCCGGCCAGAGATTGGCGCGGATGATGAACCGGCCCGGCACGCCGTGCAGCAGCACGACCTGCGGATTGTACTGGTTCTCCCTGACCTGGCCGGCGGCGCTTTGCTTCAGCTCCTCCACGATCAGGTCGCCGAGGAAGCGCCGGTCGTTGGCGAGCTTCTTCAGCGCCTCGCCCCAGGACGCGAAATTGTCCTCGTCCGCCGGATCGAAGTCGCCGGTCTCCAACAGCTCCACCAATTCGGCGAGCGAGATCTTCTCCTCGGTCTTCGTCTCGATCAGGCGGGGCATGCGGCATCTCCGGCCGGCTCCGGCGCATCGGCGAAGAAGAGGTCGAGTGTGCGTCGGGCCGTGGCGCGCACCTCGGGATGCGGATCGGCCTCGGCCATCCTTCGCAGGTGCGGCAGGGTGGCCTCGGCATCGAGCGCGAGCAGTTCGCGCATGATGTGCCAGCGCGTGTAGAAATGGGGGCTGTCGAGCGCCGCGACGATCAAGGGCACCGCATCCTCGCGATCCATCACCCGCAGCAGCGAGATCATCATCTGCACGCGTGAGCTCGCTTCGTCGGTGCTGCTCGCGCCAATCAGCGAGAGCGACTTGCTGTCATATTCGGCGGCGAGCGGCGCCGCCCCGGTCCGCACCAGCGCCTGGAAGAAGATCATGTCGCTGGTCGCATGCTCGATGATGAAGCTCTGGTGGCGGCCGTCGATGACGATCTCCTCGCCGTCCTCGATCCGCCGCCGGCCCACCAGCCGCGCCTGCCCCGCCCTGGCGGCGTCGAACGTGTCGGTGATCGGCGGCGCTTCCCAGAAGGATAGGGTCGCGCCGCCGGCGCGCAGATAGCGGAACAAGGTGGTGACCCCGGTGAAGCCGATCGAGGTCGCGCCGCGCGGGCCCGCTTTCTTCGCCGCGAGCATGTCGACGCCGGTCGCACCGAGCGCGATCGAAAGATCGGGATGATGGTAGAGGAGGAAGGCGTTGTGGATGTCGCTCGACATCGGCTGGAAGGGCGGCCGGAAGAAGGGGTCGCCAGCGCTCGAGCGCAGCAGTTCGT
>JAFAZM010000391.1 GCA_019239785.1 Sphingomonadaceae bacterium | reverse complement strand
CGATCTGGTCCCCGCCCTTCCGGGGCACCTCGGTCGACGCCTTCCGGCCCGCATGGCCGAGCTGGATCGCAATCGGCATCGGCGACCAGCGCCGGACGCTCGCGAGGGTAAGCGCCATCGCCGCCTCGGTTTCATCCGAATAGAGGCCCACGTCGGCGTAGGTGATCCTTCCTGCCGGCTCCACCGCCGTGGCTTCGATCGTCAGCAGGCCGGCCCCGGAAAGTGCGAGCTGGCCAAGGTGGATGACGTGCCAGTCCGTCATGCAGCCATCGCGCGCCGAATATTGGCACATGGGCGCAATGACGATCCGGTTCTCGAGCGTGAGTGCGCCGATTTCGAACGGCGTGAACAATGCGGCGGTCATGGGGGACGCTCCTGCAAGCGGCAGATACGAAGGGGCCATGTGAGGGTTCCCGGAGCGGGGGGTGATTCAGACTCACTCGGTGGATGACGAGAGCTGGGGCGTAGCCGACGTCCAGTCCCGGTCCTCGGGCCGTCAGCTTCATTACGGTGCCAGTTTACCAATTAGACGCTCATCACTGAGTGAAGACTGGGCTCTCGCGTCAGCCCAGGCCCAGTTTAGTAAACTGGCCGTAACTCCGCGGATACTATCCGGAACATTGATACAGGGCGGACCGATGACCATCTCCTGACCGATGGAGGATACCGTGCACTCCGATAAACAGCGCCCGACCCGTGCCTATGCCTTTCTGTTCGACGGCAACGTCGAGGGACTGCCCGATCCGCAGCTGGCCTACTTCACGAGCGAGGTCCTGGCCGCGCTCGGATCGGCCGATCCTGCGGGGAGGACGCGATCCCAGTTTCGGGTTGGGATGCCAACCTTGTCGGGATTTGCCGAGCGTACCACTGGGGTCCATGGCTTCGAGCGCGGGAGCGGCCGGACGGTCTCGCACGACAAGGACATCTACAAATACGTGATCTGGGAATGGCTTGATTCACTCGGCGAGGATTGGAGTAGCGTAGATCGCCAGGCGGGGCTGGATATCTTCAGACTCCATACCGGAGAGTGCGTCGCGCTGTCGGCGCTCGATGCCGATGTCCGTGACGCGATCGATGCCAATCTGCGCGCGGTGCCGGGCTATGTCGGCGCCTTTGCGATCGATCCCGGCAATCCCGTCCATCGCGGCGGCTTCTTCGACAATCTGATCTACGCCGCCGCCATCCAGGACGGGACGATCGTGCAGGAACTAAGCTACGAGGCGGAGCGGGACTGGCCTCTCGAAGGGTCTGCGACCTTCAAGCCCGGTGGTCCGGTATGGCAGCCTTATGGTTGGCTCGCGAGCTCCGGGCCGGAGGGTCTTCTGCGCGGTTCGGTTTCCGAACGCGGAAAGAAGGCTGCCGAAGGTGTTGCGCGGAAACAGGCTGGAAATGTCGAGCAGCGGGTTCTCGAAGAGATGAGTCGCGCCTTCTTCCTGAATGCCGGACGCAAGACGTTCGAGTTCAAGGCCGTCGCGGAATCGTCCGACATCCTGCAAGCCATCATGCCCGAGGGCAAATTCACTAAATATCTGTTCGACCGGACTAGCAAAGATGGGAAGTCGAAGGCTGCCTTCCTGATCGACGATCTCGGTATCGATCCGGAGGACTGGCGATATCTGGCTGCGCAATTTTATTCGGGCCTTCTGATGGCCGAGCCCAATGCGGTGAAGCTCAACGAGTGGAAGACCGGATAGGGCGCCCGCTTCGAAGTGCCGATGCGCATCCGCAACCGCGCGGGGAAGACGGCTTTGATCGTCACCGGATGGAATATGAACCCCGGTGCGCTCCCGTCGCTTTCGACCGCCTATCCCGGCCCGCGCGATGCGGAGGCGGTAGAGCCGGGCGAGCCGCCGATCCTGCTGCCGGGCGCGCGCGGCGATGCCGAGTGGTCACAGCTCTGGGAGTGGGCAAACGCGGCCGGCGTCCAGTCTGGCGAGAGTCACGTCCCGACGCCGATGTTCCTGTCGGGATTCGGGGCGATCTCGGAAGGCGAATGCGGGACCGCGTTGGTGCGCGTGTTCGACGCCAGGCGTGGGTTCGCGCGTTGGCTAAAGCGAGAAGGCATCGGCGATACCGACGGCTATGGCGGGGTGGTCGCGTTCAGCCCCATTCCCAGTCAATCGATCGACCGCGCAAATGCATGGGCGCGGACCGTGGCGTCGATCCTCCGCCTCAACGGCATCGAAGCCGACGTCCAGTCGTTCGACAGCTGAGACGTCCGGCCCTGTTCGTTTCTCTGCCTGCGGGTCGCAGCGCGACAGCCCGATCTCTGTCGCCGCTTCAAACTCTTGAAATCTTAAAGCAGAGACTGAGGGCTCGGTCGCCAATTTTAGCCGTTCCGGCCGCCGCCCAGAACGGGTGAACTATGTCAGGCTTCAGGATCGCGAGGCGTCACGTTGAACGGCCCGGACGGTCGCAGAGCGGATGGCCGCATCAGCAATTCCCCGAAGCAGGCTCAGCCTCCCATGCCGGCACGCTGCCCGCCCGGCAGCGTGCCGGCATGGGACCGGATCAAGCCGATGCCGCGGAAAGATACGCCAGCTGCGGAGCGCTCAGTTCCAGCGTCAGCGCGCCGAGCAGCTCCTCCAGCTGCGCGAGGCTGGTCGCGCTGGCGATCGGCGCTGTCACCGTCGGCTGCGCGGCCAGCCACGCCAAGGCGATCTGGGCCGGGGTGGCGCCGGTCTCGGCGGCCACTTCGTCGAACGCGGCCAGCACGCGCGGGCCGTTGCCCGCCATGTGGCCGGCGACGCGCTCGCCGCGCACGCTGCGGGCGAGGTCGGCCTCGGTCCGATACTTGCCGGTGAGATAGCCGTTGGCGAGGCCGTAGAAGGCGGTCATGCCGAGGCCGCGTTCGGCGACCAGGGCCGAGAGCGCGCCTTCGTAGCGCGGCCGGTCGACCAGATTGTACCAGGTCTGCAGGACGGAATAGGGCGCGAAGCCCACCCGTTCGGCGATGTCGAGCGCCTCGGCGAGCCGGTCCGCCTCGATCTGCGAGGCGCCGAGCGCGCGCACCTTGCCGGCCTGCACCAGCCGGTCGAAGGCGGCGAGCGTCTCTTCCAGCGGCGTCGCGGGATCGTCCTTATGGGCGTAATAGAGGTCGATCGTCTCGATCCCGAGCCGCTGCAGCGAGGCCTCGGACGCCCGCGCGATCTCGCGCGCCGAAAGGCCCTCGGCCCAGCCCACCTTGGTCGCGATCAGCATGCCCTTGGCGCCGCCGCGGCGCTTCAGCCATTCGCCGATCAGCCGCTCGGATTCGCCGCCGACATGGCCGGGGATCCACTGCGTGTAGACGTCGGCGGTGTCGATCATCACGCCGCCGGCCTCGGCGAAGCGGTCGAGGATGGCGAAGGCCTCCGCGCCCTTCACGGTCCAGCCGAACACGTTGCCGCCGAGGATCAGCCGCGGCGTGACCAGGCCGCTGCGCCCAAGCTTGCGCATCTCCATCGTCACCCGTTCCTCCCCATTTCGCGAACGACGCCGCCATCAAAGCGAACGGCATGGTGGCGGAAAGCGCGCGCCGATCAAATCCCTCCGCGGTTCGACGAAGGCCCTTTCAGCGGGCGTCGGAGCCAGCGTCCGGACCCTGGAGCGGTTTGTGATCTGATTGCAGATCAACCGCTTCAGGTTCTTGTTCTGCCGAGATTTCCGAGTCGTAAGATCATTCAATCTGACTGGAAATCGCTCTAGAGGCTCCCATGCCTGCCACTGCCAATGTCAGCCGGGGGGAGGCCTTGCCGCAATTCGGGCCATGAAGAGGCGCCGGCGCGCATGCGCAGGCTCCGCGCGACCTGAAGCGCGAGGGCGGGCCGGCAAACCGGCATCCTAATATCCTACCGCGAATTCGGACCGCAGCTTCAGCTCGTGCGTTCAGGGCGAGCTGACGTTGGGCGGCGGCAGCGGCTGGAGGAAGCCAATGGTCCGCTTTTCGGTCGCCGGCGACAGACGGCCGCTCCATCCATTCTTCATCTCGCTTGGCGGCACGCTGCTGATGGCAGCTCTGTTCAGCGATATGATGTACTCGAGCAACGCTCTGATGCAGTGGGCGAACTTCTCGGCGTGGCTCATCGCCGGCGGCCTGGTGCTCGCGTTGATCGCGGCCATTGTCCTCCTGATCGAGGTCGCCCTCCGTCGCGTCGCGGCGATCCGCTGGTTCGATTTCCTGCTCGTCGCCGCGGCGGCCATCCTGTCGGTCGTGAACGTCCTCGTCCACTCGCGCGATGCCTGGACCTCGGTCGTTCCGACGGGGATCACACTGTCCGTCATCGTCGCGCTCCTGCTCCTCGTTGCCGGGCTTCGCGGCTGGACCGTGGCGGGCGTCGCCGGGCCGGCCCGGGAACGCGCGCACGTCGCGGGAGACCCGGAATGATCCGCCAGCTCAAAATGGCGTCGGCGCTGGTCGGCATCGCCTGCCTCGCCGCCTGCGGCGACCAGGGGGGCGATCCGATGCGGCAATATGGGCCCGATCCCTGGCTCCCCGAGCCGAGCCAGTATCTGCTTCCGCCGATGAGCGTTCCGCAAGCGGTCGGATGGGCGCCAGGCGAGGCGCCGACCGTGCCGGCCGACCTCAGGATCCAGGCGATGGCGACCGGCCTCATGCACCCGCGGATCGTCTATCCGCTACCAAATGGCGATATCCTGGTCGTCGAGAGCAACAGCCCCGGGACCGCGCCGTTGCGGCCGAAGGACTATGTCCAGGGGAGGGTCAAGGCGCGGGCCGGCGGCAGCGCCCCGGGCGGCAACCGGATCACGCTTCTGCGCGATGCCGATGGGGATGGCGTGCCCGAATTGCGGACCGTGCTCCTCGACCATCTCCACTCGCCCTACGGCGTGACCTGGGTCGCCGGCACCCTCTACGTCGCCAACACGGATGCGATTGTCGCATTTCCGTTCACGCCGGGCCAGACGCGGATCACGGCTCCCGGCGTGAAGCTCGCCGACCTGCCGGCCGGGCCGATCAATCATCACTGGACCAAGGCGATGGTGGCGAGCGCGGACGGGTCGAAGCTCTATGTCGGCGTCGGCTCCAACAGCAACATCACCGAAAACGGGTTGGACGCCGAGCAGGGGCGCGCGGCAATCTATGAGGTGGATCGGCTGACCGGCGCCAAGCGCATCTATGCGACGGGCACCCGCAACCCGACCAACCTCGCCATCCAGCTTGGGACCGGAACGCTCTTCGCGGTCGTGAACGAGCGCGACGAGATCGGCCCCGACCTCGTCCCGGACTATCTTTCGTCGATCCGGGACGGCGGATTCTATGGCTGGCCGTGGAGCTATTGGGGACAACATGTCGATGTCCGGGCGCAGCCGGAGAACCCGGCGATGGTGGCGAGGGCGATCAAGCCCGACTACGGACTCAGCTCGCACGTGGCGGCGCTCGGGCTCGCGTTCAGCCAGGGCGAGACGCTTGCGCCGCGCTTCGCGAACGGCGCCTTCGTCGGCGAGCATGGCAGCTGGGACCGAAGCCCGCTGAACGGCTATCAGGTGATCTTCGTGCCCTTCGTCAACGGCAGGCCCTCGGGGGCGCCGATTCCCGTCGCGACGAACTTCCTCGGTGCGGATCAGAGCACAGTACGTGGCCGGCCGGTGGGCGTCGCGCTCGACCGTACGGGGGCGCTCGTGATCGCCGACGATGTCGGAAACACGGTCTGGAGGGTCAGCGCCGCGATACGGCATTAGCCTTTGCGGCGGCGCTTCCTAGCCTCCGTCCGCGGTGAGGGCCTGGACCGCGGTCCGGAACTTGCGCCCCACCGGCACCTCGGCGCCCGACACCAGCCGCACCACCAGGCTGCCCCAGCGGGTCTTGTCGATCGCCGCGACCCGCTCCGGATTGACCACGGCCGAGCGGTGGATGCGGGCGAAGCCGTGCGCGGCGAAGCGGCTCGCAGCGTCGGTCAGCGAGCCGCGCTCCAGATAGGATTCGCCGCCGGCATGGATGCGGACATATTCGCCCTCGGCCTCGACCCAGTCGATCGCACCGATCTCGAGCCGCACCGTCTCGGCGCCCTTGCGCACCCAGACGTGCTGGTTCCCGCCGCCGGCGGCGCGGGCGCGCTTCAGATCCTCGAGCTGGGCGGAGAGCTCCCGCAGCCGCTGGCGGGCCTCCATCTGCTCGGCGGCGTCGCGCGCGCGTTGCAGGCCCTGCTCGAGCCGGCTGAGGCGCACCGGCTTGCTGATGAAATCGAGCGCGCCGGAATCGAAGGCCTCGACCGCGAATTCCGGATGGGCGGTGACGAAGATCACCAAAGGCGGCACCGCCGCGGCCGGCCAGGTCATGCGCGACAGCGCCTCGACCACGTCGAAGCCGTCGACCTGCGGCATCTCGATGTCGAGCAGGATCAGGGTCGGCTGGAGCGCCTGCACCTCGTCGAGCAGGGCCCGCCCGCTCAGCATCGCGCCGATCGTCTCGACGCCCTCGCAGCGCTCCAGCAGGGTGCCGAGCCGGTCCAGCGCCAGCGGCTCGTCGTCGCACATCAGCACCCGGAGAGGCGGCATCAGGCGGCCCGCCTGAGCGGAATGACGATCTGCGCCGAGAAGCCGCCCTCCTTGCGCTTGCCGGCGGTCAGGCTGCCCTGGGCGCCGAAGCGCAGCCGCAGCCGCTCGGCGACGTTGCGCAGCCCGACCTGGGTGCCGAGCGGCGGCCCGTCCTTGGCGTTGCCGCCGTCGTCGCGCACCTCGATCGAGAGCTTGCCGCCCCAATCGCGTGCGATCAGCTCGAGATGGACCGGCGCCGAGCTGCGGCCGACGCCGTGCTTGATCGCATTCTCGATCAATGGCTGGGTGATCAGGTTCGGCACGCAGGCGCCGCGCAGCTGGTCGGGCACGTCGATCGTCACCTTGAGCCGCTGCGGGAAGCGGATCTTCTCGATGTCGAGATAGAGCGACTGCAGCTTGACCTCCTCCTCGAGCGTGATCTCGCGCCCCGAATCCATCTTGAGCGTCGAGCGCAGGAAATCGGAGAGGCTGACGACCATCGTCTCGGCCTCGGGCCCCATCTGCTTGGAGATCAGGCTGGCGACCGAGTTCAGGGTGTTGAACAGGAAGTGCGGGTTGAGCTGATAGCGCAGGGCATTCAATTGGGCGATGTTCGCCTGCGCCTCCAGTGCCGCGATCCGGTCCTCGTTCTCGACCAGGTCCTCGCCGTAGGTGAGCGCGAGCAGCATCACCGACAAAGCCGAATAATACCAGATGAAGTCGGCCATCGAGACCAGCCAGGAGATCACATATTCGTAGACCGGCTCCGGCTCGGGCAGATAGAACAGGCTGAACACGCCGATGTTGACCGCGGAATGGACGGCGCAGCCGGCGACCGCGAGCCCGACCGCGACCAAAGCGCGGCGCAGCAGGCTCCGGCGCCGCGCCGCCCGCAGCACCCCGAGCAGGGCGAAGGACAGCAGGATCGCGCAGAAGGTGACGACCGCGCGCGGATAGATGTTGAACAGGCTTTCCTCGGGCATCCGCACCAGCCGCGCGATGGTGAGGAAGGTGAATTGCGCCATCCAGAAGATCAGGATGACGACCCAGGCCATGCGGCTGAACACGCGCCGGCTGTGCACGATCGGCGCGTCCGGCAGCAGCCGTTCGTCGGCTCCCCGCGGTCGTTCGCCGGCCGCCGCGCCATTCGCTGGGAGAGAGAGGTCGCTCATGACATGGTGCATTCGTCCGGCCGGCGGATCAATCTATGAGCGGGGCCTGAGCCTGTCAAAAAGGTGGTTCGATGAGAAGCAAATCCGCCGCCGAACGGCCGAAGCCCGAGGCGCAGGCGCCCGGCTGCGCCGCCGGCGCGGGCCTGCTCCAGCTGCCGGCCGCACTCTCCCTCGTGCGCGGCGCGGAGCCGCGGCCGGCCGGCATGACCAAGCCCGGCCTCTACTGAGCGAGCCACACGGCCGGCGGGGACCTTCGCCCCGAGCGTTCCGCGCAGCCCGACCTCGTGCATGGAGCCCACCTCCTCCGGCATCGCGACGTTAGTGCGTATCGTACGAACTGCCAAGAGAGCTCGTTTCGGCGCCGTGCTTGCCGGGCGCGGAACCGCGATGCTATGCGCGCACGACCGCAAGACGCGCGCAGGGACGAGCATTGGCCGCCAGATACGAGCTCACCGACCATGAGGGCACCTTCCTCTCGCTGGTGCTGCGCATCCAGCCGGCCACCGCCTACCAGGTCACCAAGATCTACGAGGAGTCGCCGGTCAGCAATTTCAACACGAGCAAGGGCAAGATCTATCCCTTGATCCGCCGCCTCGCCGAGCGCGGCCTGCTCGCCAAGAAGGCGATCGCCGGCGACGGCCGGGGCGCCGAGGAACTGAGCTGCACCGCGGAAGGGAAGAAGGCGGTGCGCGAATGGGTCGCGCAGGTCCGCCCGACCCATCTGCTGCTCGACGATCCCTTGCGCACCAAGGTCCAGTCCTTCGGCCTGCTCGGCCGCGACGAGCAGATCCAGTGGATCGTCGCGGTCAAGGAGCAGCTCCACGCCAAGCTCGCCGAGCTCGAATCCTACCGGCAGGAGGTCGACGTCCCGTTCAAGGACTTCCTGCACGACAATGCGGTGAGCTCGATCCGCGCCCGGATGGACTGGCTCGACCGGATGCTGTTCGGCATCATGCACGGGCGCGAGGGGTAGCGGATCGGACCCTCTAAAATCCTCCCCCTGAGGGGAGGGGGACCATGCGTAGCATGGTGGTGGGGTATCAGCGTCCGAGAATGAAATCCTGGCGCTGATACCCCTCCACCACCGCCTTCGGCGGCGGTCCCCCTCCCCTTCCAGGGGAGGATTTATCAGGCCTCCGTGGCCGCGTCGTGGATCAGCTCGAGCGCGCGGGCGATGTGCCCCCACGAAAAAAATGGAGCCGGACATTGTCCGGCCCCAGGACGCAAGCTTCGCGCCGCGTCGAGCTAGAAGCGGGCGCGGAAGCCCGCATAGACCTTGCGGCCGAACGCGTCGTAGATCGCCGCGGTGGCGTTGGCGCGGGTGGCGGCGTCGGCGGTTGCCGAGCCGGTGCCCGAGATGCCGTAGGGCGGGTGCGTGTCGAGGACGTTGTCGACGCCCATGTAGAACTGGAACTGCCGGTTCACGTTCCACTCGAACCGCACGTCGTGGTAGAAGACGGCCGGATAGCTCCTCGGCTCGATGATATCCAGGTTGAGCGGCGGGCATCCGGCGGCGGTGCAGGCACTCGGCAGCGCGTTGAAATTCTCGTACGCGCTGGTGAACATCGGGCCGATATAGTGCATGCGGTAGCCGAAGGTGAAACCGCGGTAGCTGAGGTCCACGTCCCAACGGAACTCGTTCTTGGGATCGCCGAGCTCGCTGAGGATCCTGTTCTCGAAGTTCGGCAGCGCCGGGTTCTCGAAATTGCTGTTCTGCAGTCCGTGCGTGTAGATCAGGTTCGTGTTGATCCTGACGTCGGGGGTGATGTCCAGCCGGTAGGCCAGGTTGACGTCGATGCCACGCCGCACGCGCGCCGCGAAGTTGACGCCGGCCTGGATCAGGCTGTTGCCGAGGACTTGCCCGGTCACCTCGCCGAGCGGGCCCGGTCCGGCGCCGAGATAGCGCTGGAACAGCGTGCAGAACACGTTGTTGGTGTCAGGCTGATCGACGCAATTGTTGGCGATCTGCTGCGCGGTCAGCGCAACGATCACGTTGTTCACCCTGATGTTGTAATAATCGACGCTGAGCGCGAGGCCGGGCAGGAAGCGCGGCTGCGCGACCAGGCCGAAGGTCCAGGACCGGGACCGTTCCGCCGTCAGGTTCGGGTTGCTGCCGCTGATCACCGGCAGCGACTGGGTGACGTTGGGAATGCCGGCGAGGATCGCCGCATTGCCGCCGACCTGAGCGAGGCAGTTCGCCGGACGGTTGGGATTGTTGGCGAGCTGGTTCGGCGAGCAGGGGTCGACGAAGCCTGGCGCGAAGTTCGCCACCGCCGGGAAATAGAGCTCGGACAGGTTCGGGGCGCGGACCGACCGGCTGTAATTGCCGCGGAACCGCAGGTCGCGGACCGGCGCCCAGTCGATCCCGGCATTATAGGCCCAGACCGTGCCCGTCGCCGAAGCGCCGCCGCCATAATCGGCGACCCGCGCCGCGCCGCTCAGGGTCAGCTCCTGGAAGAATGGCACGTCGCGCAGGATCGGGAGCTGGAGCTCGCCGAACGCTTCCTTCACCTTGAACGGCGGCGGCAGGAAGTTGCCGATCACGACCGTGTTGGTGTTGCTCTGGGTGTTCAGCGCCGGGTCGCCCTGGGTCACGAACGGATCGTCGAGATAATTGCCATGCTCGCGGCGATACTCGGCGCCGAGCGCGAAGCGGATCGGGCCGCCCCAGAGGTTGAAGAAGCTGCTCGTGTCGCCGGAGACGAAGCCGCTGGCGACGAATTGCGAAAGATAGGCATCGGTATGGGCGTGCCGGGTGAAATAGCGTGCGGCGGCGCTGTTGTCGTTGATGCCGAACGGATTGTAGGGGACGCAGGCGGCGATATCCGCGGCAAGCCGGCCCGGCTGGCCGGGGCTGGTCCGCGGCGTGCTGCCGGTCTGGTAGATGCCCGAATCGAAGGCGACCGCCGCGGTGGGGTCGAATTGCGAGCGGCACTGGATCTGGCCGGTGGCCGGGTTACGCCCGGCATCGAGCGAGAGCATGAGCCGCTGGCGGTCGACGAAGCCGTTAGTGTTTACGGTCTGGTCGAAGCGGCCGTAATTGAGCGAGACTTCGTAGGTCCAGTCGTCGAAGAAGGTGCCCCGCAGGCCGCCGACGATGCGATAGGTGTCGCGGCGGAATACCTCGTCCCGGCTGCCGATATCGGCAAGCGAGCGGGCGATGACGAAGCGGTAGGTGCCGGCGTTGATCGCGGCGATGTCGGCCGCGTTGAGCGGACCGCCGGTGCCCTGCCCGGCCGTCGTGGAGCGGGCCGCGACGCCGCCAGCGGTCGTCGCGCACGCCGCCGTCAGGCTGGTGTTGCAGCCCGAGGTGAGGATCAGATTGGCGATCTGCGTGCGCTGCGCAGGGGTCAGGAACGGGTTGTCGAGGCGCACGCGCTCGCGGAAGTCGAACGTGCCGAACGTGCCCTGGATGCCGAACGGGCCGGCATTGTTGCCGACCGCGTCGACCCGGTTCCATTTGGCTTCGATGAAGGCCTCGAAGGCGCGGCTGAACTCGTAATGGGCGAGCAGGTTGAAATTGTAGCGCTGCAGCGAGGGCTGGATCGAGACGAGCCGGCCTTCGCGGCCGGTCGTGCCGTTGCCGCCGAGGATGCCGCCGATGATGCCGGCATTGTAGCGGGCGCCGGTCTGTGCGGTGAGCTGGTTGCCGTTCAGGAAGAGGTAGGTGCAATTGTAGGGCACGCCGCCAACCGACGAGGTGCCGCCATTGCTCGGGCCGATGCCGATGCCGCAAAGCGCCTCGTTCGCCGGCGTCGCCGGATTGTCGCGCGGCTGGGTGATCGGGATCAGGCCGACGAAGGAGATGCTCGCCTGGCGCTGGTCGCGAAGGAAGACGGCGTCCGGGAAGCCGTCGCTGCCGTTCGGCAGGCCGGTCGTGTCCTGGTCGATGATCGCGAAGCTGTCGAACGAGCGGCTCAGCCAGGGGACGTCGGACGCGAAGAAGCGGTCCTGGTTGGCATATTCGGCGTGGAGGGTGATGTTGCCCCGGCCGCCGTTGAAATTGTGGCCGAACATGGCGGAGACATATTGGTTGCCGCCGAAGCCGCGCGGCGACACGCCGGCCTGGCCGCGAATCTGGAAGCCGTCATAGTCGCGGCGAAGCACGAAATTGACCACGCCGGCGATGGCGTCCGAACCGTAGATCGCGGAATTGCCGCCGGTGACGATGTCGACTCGCTCGATCAGATCGTTCGGGATCGAGTTGATGTCCGGCGAGACGGCATTGTTCAGGATGTCGGCGGCGACGTGGCGCCGGCCGTTGACGAGCACGAGCGTGCGCAGCGTGCCGAGGCCGCGAAGGTCGAGCAGGTTGAGGCCGGCGATGCCGATGCCGGTGCCCGGATTCTGCTGGGCATAGGTGCTGCGCAGCTGCGGCAGGTCGTTCAGCGTGTCGCCGATATTGGTGTCGCCCTGCTGGAAGAAGGTGTCGCCGCTGATCGAGGTGATCGGAACCGTCGATTCGAGGTTCGGACGGCGGATGCGCGAGCCGGTGACCACGATCGCGGCGTCGGTGGGCTGGTCGGCCGCAGGCTGCTCTGCCGCGGGCTGGTCGGCCGCGGGCTGGGCCTCGGC
>JAFAZM010000269.1 GCA_019239785.1 Sphingomonadaceae bacterium | reverse complement strand
ACCGGCTTATGGCCTTCGAGTCCGCGGACGAAGTTGAAGCGGAGACTTGGAGTCGGATGTCCGCCCGTCTCTCCAAATTTTATAAGAAGCGGCACGAGCTGGCGCACTTCACAATGGTTGCCTGGGCCAAGGAACCGGCGATCAGCCCCTTTCTTACCTTTGAGGGCATGTTTTCTGACCAGCCGCGCCTTCTAAACCTAGCCCAGGTAAGAGAAAGGTCCGCCAAATTTATCGAGCTCCACATGGCGATCGGGTGGTTCAACGCAACGGCATTCATGCGCCGCGGAAAGCACGAGCCATTTCCGCCACCAGACCCCGCAGAACCGCCTCTCGTCCCTCGGCTTCGGGCTTTAGCAATCCAGATTCTTGAAGAACGCAAACAGAGCGCGAAATCGCCGCCTGCGACAGCATAGTTTCACACTGAGAAAGAGCGCCGGCCCGTCGGGTCGAATCGCCAGCTCGTTCTGCGCGCTTTGTCTTGTCCGGGGTGCTTTACAATCTCTCCAGAGCCTTTCTTGAACCGGCGGAAGCGCCCATCTATGGGCGACGAGCCAAAGGAAGGAGCCAAGCCGCCGTGTCCGAGATGTTTTCGATCAAGCTGCCCGATGGATCGGTCCGCGAGGTCGAGCGCGGGACCACCCCGGCGGACGTGGCTGCGGCGATCGGGCCGGGCCTCGCCAAGGCGGCGCTCGCGGCGCGAGTGAATGGCGAGCTGCGCGACCTCGCCCGGCCGTTCGACGGCGATGCCGACCTGGCTTTGATCACGTCGCGGGACGAGGCCGAGGCGTTGGAGCTCGCGCGGCACGATTACGCCCATGTCCTCGCCGAGGCGGTGCAGAACCTTTTCCCCGGCACGCAGATCACCTTCGGCCCGGCGACGGACGACGGCTTCTATTACGATTTCGCCCCGACGGCCGCGCACGGCCCCTTCACCGAGGAGGAGCTGCCGGCGATCGAGGAGGAGATGCGGCGCATCATCCGCGCCGACGAGGCTTTGGTCCGCGAGGAATGGAGCCGCGAGCAGGTCCGCGATTTCTTCCAGAAGCAGGGCGAGACGTTCAAGGCCGAATGGGTGATGGAGCTGCCTCCCGACGAGACGATCTCCATGTACCGCACGGGCGGCTGGATCGATCTCTGCCGCGGCCCGCACCTCGCCTCGACCGGCAAGCTCGATCCCGATGCGTTCAAGCTGACGCGCGTCTCCGGCGCCTATTGGCGCGGCGACCAGCGCAACCCGCAGCTCTCGCGCATCTACGGCACCGGCTGGCTGAACAGGAAGCAGCTCGAGGCGCATCTGCAGCGGCTCGAGGAGGCGGCGAAGCGCGACCATCGCAAGATCGGCCAGGAGATGGATCTCTTCCACCTCCAGCCCGAGGCGCACGGCTCGGTCTTCTGGCACCCGAAGGGCTATATCATCTGGCGCCAGCTCGAAGCCTATATGCGCCGCAAGCTCGACGCCGCCGGCTATGAGGAGGTGAAGACGCCGCAATTGATGGACGCGCGCCAGTGGGAGGCGTCCGGCCATTGGGGCAAATATCGCGAGAACATGTTCGTCGTGCCGGACGAGGTGCCGGGCACCGAGGACGAGGGGCCGATCCTCTCCGGCGACGCCGAGCTGATGGCGCTGAAGCCGATGAACTGCCCGGCCCATATCCTGATCTTCCGCCAGGGCCTCAAATCCTATCGCGACCTGCCGCTACGGCTCGCCGAATTCGGCTGCTGCCACCGCAACGAGCCGCACGGCGCGCTGCACGGCATCCTGCGCGTGCGCCAGTTCACGCAGGACGATGCCCATATCTTCTGCCGCGAGGACCAGATCGTCGCCGAGACGCGCGCCTTCTGCGACCTGCTCGACGGCATCTACCGCGACCTCGGCTTCGAGAGCTACGCGATCAAGCTCGCGCTACGGCCCGAGAAGCGCTTCGGCACCGACGAGATGTGGGACAAGGCCGAGGAGGATCTGCGCGAGGCGGTCCGCCTGGCCGGCCGCGCCGGCCCCGAATATGGCTGGGAGGAATTGCCGGGTGAGGGCGCCTTCTATTCGCCCAAGCTCGAATTCCACCTGACCGACGCGATCGGCCGGACTTGGCAGTGCGGCACGCTGCAGCTCGATTATGTGATGCCGGAGCGGCTCGGCGCCTTCTATGTCGGCGAGGACGGCGAGAAGCACACGCCGGTAATGCTGCACCGGGCGATCATCGGCACGTTCGAGCGCTTCCTCGGCATCCTCATCGAACATCATGCCGGCCGCTTCCCGCTCTGGCTCGCGCCGGTGCAGGCGGTGGTGGCGACGATCGTCTCCGAGGCGGACGATTACGCCCGCGAGGTCGCCGCGTCGCTGCGGGCGGCCGGCCTGCGGGTCGAGACCGATCTTCGCAACGAGAAGATCAACTACAAGGTCCGCGAACACAGTCTTGCGAAAGTCCCCCTTCTGCTAGTTGTAGGCAAGCGGGAGGCGGACGAGCGGACCGTCGCTCTGCGACGCTTGGGCTCGGAGGAGCGCCAACTCGTGCTAAGCCTCGATGAAGCCGTCGCGATGATAGCAGGCGAAGCCGTTGCGCCGGACGGCAGGGATTGAGGCTGCGATGGGCTCCCGA
>JAFAZM010000387.1 GCA_019239785.1 Sphingomonadaceae bacterium | reverse complement strand
GGCCCCTACAATTTCCCGGCCCACCTACCCAACGGGCACATCATCCCGGCGCTGATCGCGGGCAATGCGGTCGTCTTCAAGCCGAGCGAGAAGACGCCGGCGGTCGGCGAGTTCCTGGTCAATCTGTACCATGAGGCGGGCGTGCCGGAGGGCGTGGTGCGTTGCGTCCAGGGCGGGCCCGAGGTCGGCAAAGCGCTCGCCGGCCATGCCGGGATCGACGGCCTGCTCTTCACCGGCTCCGCCCGCGCGGGCGGCGCGCTGCATCGGCAGTTTGCCGAGACGCCGCACAAGATCCTCGCCCTCGAAATGGGCGGCAACAACCCCCTCGTCGTCTGGCAGGCGCGCGACATCCATGCCGCGGCGGCGATGACGGTCCAGTCCGCCTATCTGAGCGCTGGCCAGCGCTGCACCGCGGCGCGGCGGCTGATCGTCGAGGACGGCCAGCACGAGGCCCTGCTCGACACGATCGTCAAACTGATCGACCGGCTGATCGTCGATCATCCCCATGCCTCGCCGGGGCCGTTCATGGGTCCGCTGATCGATAATGACGCCGCCGATCAGCTCCAGGAGGCCTTTATCGGCCTCACCGGCCGGGGCGGGCGGGCGATCCGCCGGCTCGACCGCAAGTCGCCGGACCGGCCCCTCCTGACCCCGGCCCTGATCGACGTCACCGAGGTCGAACGCCGCTCGGACGAGGAATATTTCGGGCCGCTGCTGCAGGTGATCCGGGTCAGGGATTTCGACGCCGCGCTCGCCGAGGCCAATGCCACCCGCTACGGCCTGGCGGCGTCGCTGATCGGCGGCGGGCCGGAGCTCTACGACCGCTTCTGGGCTGGCATCCGCGCCGGCGTCGTCAACTGGAACAAGCCGACCAACGGCGCGCCTTCCACGGCGCCGTTCGGCGGCATCGGCCTGTCGGGCAACCACCGGCCGAGCGCTTATTACGCCGCCGATTATTGCGCCTATCCGGTGACCAGCTCGGAAGCCGAAACCCCGCGCGCGACGATCGGCGTGGGGCTGGCCGATCCGGCGGCGGCGTCAGCGGAGAATCTCGAAGGCTGATTGTCATCCCGGCCTTCGCTAGGATGACAAGACCGTCCTTCCTCTCCGAGGTCGACGCCTCGGATGGGCGCTGCATATTTCGCGCAAAGAACACGAAGAAGCGCGAAGGACGCGAAGGAGGGTAAGGAAGGCAAAGTTTGCTCCACTTCGCGCCCTTCGCGGATTTCCTTCTTCGCGTCCTTCGCGTGAAATAGCCTTCTTCTTCCCGATGCGCGGAGACCGCCGAGGCTTCTCCCCTCACCCCTTCCCCGCGGCTGTCCTCGCGGCGACGATCCTGGCGAGCGGGTTGGGGACCGGGTCGCTCACCCTGACCAGCCGGTTCTCGTCGCGATGGGCGAAGGGCTCGGCGCGGCCGCGCACGACGAGCGTGGTGTCGGTCACGTAGCTCCACGAGCCGTCGGGATGGAAGTCGATCTCGATCCGGTAGCGGTCGGTGCGGAAGGCATGTTCGAGGAAGGCCGTCGAGCAGATGCCGTTTTCGGTCTGCCCGCGCTCGGCGGTCAGGACCAAGCGGTCGGCGTCGGGCTCGGCATGGCCCGAGGCGAGCGCCACCTGCCCGCGCGGGATCGCGACGGTCTGCAGCACCAGCCCGGTCGCCGGCTCCCACAGCCAATAGCCGGCCTGGTCGTGAAAGGTGATGTCCTCTTCCTCGGTGTTGATGTGGATATGGTAGCGCAGCCCGTAGAAGAGCTGCGGGCCGTTGGCCTGCGGATCGATCGGTTCGAAGTCGATCCGCTCGATGAAGGTGCGGCGCTCCGGCCCATCGGCCTTTGGGTTCAAATCCACGCCCGAGCGCCCTTCCCAGCCGCCGGCAAGCCGCCGCAGCGGCCCGAGATTGGCCAGAGTGTCGGGATCGACGTCGACCGGCTCGGTGAAGATATCCTCGGGGAAGACGGGCATTGGGGCCTCCACGACTGCGCAGGATGCAGGGCCTAGCAGATGCCCGCCCTTGCCGACGAATGCCAGTGTGCGTGCGGCGCTTGCCGGCGTCAGAATCTGGAGCGCCGGGATTTGGGGCTAATCCACCAGCCGCCGCGTTGCGTAGGTATATTCCAGTGCAAGCCGGCGTGCGGTCTCCTGCAAATTCGCCGCCGCGGCGTGGCCGCCCTCCATATTCTCGTAATAATAATAAGGGACGCCGAGCTGGGCGAGGCGGGCGGCGGCCTTGCGGCCGTGGGCGGGCGAGACCCGGTCGTCGGCGGTCGAAGTCTCGATGAACGGCATCGGATAGGTCCGGCCGGCGGTCAGGTGCTGGTAGGGCGAATAGGGCGCGATCCAGGCGCGCTGCGCGGGGATGCGCGGGTCGCCATATTCGCCGATCCACGAGGCGCCGGCCCCGATCAGATGATAGCGAAGCATGTCGAACAGTGGCACCTGGATGATCGCGGCGTGGAACAGGTCCGGCCGCTGCGTGATCGCGGTGCCGACGAGCAGGCCGCCCTGGCTGCCGCCGACCGCGCCGAGCCGCCGCGGCGAGGTGATGTGCCGCCGGACCAGATCCTCTGCAACCGCCTGATAATCGTCCCAGGTGCGCTGCTTGTGCGCGAGCTGGGCGGTCTGGTGCCAGTCGGGCCCGAACTCGCCGCCGCCGCGCAGGTTCGCGACGACATAGGCATTGCCCTGCTCCAGCCAGAGCCGGCCCATCGTTCCCGAATAAGCCGGGACCTGGCTGACCTGGAAGCCGCCATAGCCGTAGAGCAAGGTCGGCGTAGAGCCGTCGCGGCGCATGTCGCGCGGGCGGATCAGGAAATAGGGAATGCGGGTGCCGTCGCGCGACACCGCCTCCAACTGCTCGACGACATGGTGGGAGGCATCGAACCGGGCCGGCGTCGTCTTGATCCGCTCCAGCTGGCCGGTGGCGCCATCCCAATAATAAAGCGAATTGGGCGTCAGATAATCGGTGACGCTGAACATCGCCTGCTCGGTGCGGTCGGAAGCGGCGGACAGGCCGATCGTCGCGTTGCGGGGCAGCGCGATCTCGGTCGTGCGCCAGGCGCCGTTCGCATGTTCCATCGCGAAGGCGCGGCCGCGGACATTGTCGAGGATGTCGACGATGAGCTTGGAGTGGGTGGTGCCGACGCCGCTCAGCGTCTGGCGCGGACCGGGCGCCCAGACCAGGCTCGGCCGCGCCGCATTGGGATCGCGCTCCCATAAGGCGAGATCGTAGGAGATCACCGAATCGGTCGCGAAGTGGAGGCCCGGCGCCGCGTCCCAAGCCTCGTCGAGCGTCACCAGCAGGCGGCCGTCGACGATCCCGGCGAGCGAGGCGCGGCCCGGCAGGTTCAGGACGACATTGCCGCCCGGTCGGAAGAAGACCCATTGCCGGTGGAAGATGTCGAGGTTGCGCACCGCGCCGGTGCCGTGGGCGCGGCCGTCGCTGTCGCGCAGCACGAAACCGCTGGTGCCGACATCGTCCGGCGTGCCGCGGAACACCTCGACCGCCTGGTCGAGGCTCTGGCCGCGATGCAGCCTTTTCACCACGAACGGATAGCCGGACTGGGTCATCGTCCCCGGCCCCCATTCGCGCTCGACCAGGATCGTGTCCGCATCCTCCCAGGTCACGCCCTGCTTGCCTTCGGGCAGGCTGAAGCCGCCGTTGACGAAGCGGCGCTCGCGCAGATCGAACTCGCGCACGACATTGGCGTCGCGGCCGCCGTCGGAGAGGCTGACCAGGCAGTAGCGCTCCTCGGGCGGCAGGCATTGCATGCCCTGATAGACCCAGGTCTTGCCCTCGGCGCGGGAGAGCGCGTCGACGTCGAGCACCGTCTCCCATTGCGGATCGTCGGTGCGGTAGCTTTCGAGGGTCGTGCGGCGGAGGATGCCCTGGACGTGCTCGGCATCCTGCCAGAAATTGTAGAGGCCGTCCGGGCGCATCGAGACGGCGGGGATGCGGTCGCGCGCCTGCAGGATCTGCAGCGCGCGGTCGTAATTGGCCTGGTAGCGCGGATCGGCCTGCAGCTCGCCCAGCGTGCGCGCATTCTCGTTGCGCGCCCAGGCCAGCGCGCGCTCGCCCCTGATCTCCTCCAGCCAGGCGAAGGGATCGTCGGCCGGCGCCGCGGCCGCGGAAGGCGCCGTCGCCTGGGGCGCCTGGCCCGAACCCGCCGCCCCGGTCACCGCAAGCAACCCCGCCAAAAGAAAGCGTCGCGCACCCATCTGCCCCTCCGAATCATCGCGGGCGCGACGCTAGAGAGCAGGCCGGGCGGCGACAATGATCGAAACTGGGAAAACGGGGTGGGGAGAGAGTGACTGATCTCCTCCCTGTCCGCGAAGCGGATGGGGAGGAACACGGGCTCACCCCCGCATCTCGGGGAGGCGGTTGTCGGTGGCGCGGTCGGAGAAGCGGGTGAAGCGGCTCTCGAAATGGAGGTCGATCGTGCCGGTCGAGCCGTGACGCTGCTTGGCGATGATCAGTTCGGCAAGGCCGTATTTCTTGGCCATCTCCTCCTGCCACTTCTGGAAGGCGAGCACGTCCTTGGCGTCGTCGCCCTCGGTCGCCTCGGTCGGCTTCTGGAAGGCGAGATAATATTCCTCGCGATAAATGAACATGACGATGTCGGCATCCTGCTCGATCGAGCCGGATTCGCGCAAATCCGCGAGCTGCGGCCGCTTGTTCTCGCGCTGCTCGACCGCGCGGCTGAGCTGGGAGAGCGCGACCACCGGCACGTTCAGCTCCTTGGCGAGCGTCTTCAGGCCGCGCGAAATCTCCGAAATCTCCTGGACGCGATTGTCGTTGCTCGACCGACCGCCGCCCTGGAGCAGCTGGAGATAGTCGACGATGAGCAGGCCGATCCCCCTCTGCCTCTTCAGGCGGCGGGCGCGGGTGCGGAGCGCGGCGATGGTGAGGCCCGGCGTGTCGTCGATATAGAAAGGCAGGCTCTGGAAGGTGGCCGAGGCGCGGGCGAGATTGCGGAACTCCTCCTGGCTGATCTTGCCCATGCGCAGCACTTCGGAGCTGATCCGCGACTGTTCGGCGAGCATGCGGGTGGCGAGCTGGTCCGCGGACATTTCCAGGCTGAAGAAGGCGACCGGGGCGCCGGCCGAGCGCTCCGGCGCGATCCCGTCCTCCATGTCCTGCATGTAGCGGGCCGCCGAGGCGAAGCCGATATTGGTGGCGAGCGAGGATTTGCCCATGCCCGGGCGGCCGGCGAGGATGATCAGGTCCGAATGGTGGAGGCCGCCGGTCTTCGCGTTCAGCGATTCGAGCCCGGTGGTGATGCCGGAAAGGCCGCCGCCGGCGTTCAGCGCCTTCTCGGCCATCTTCACCGCAAGGGTGGCGGCCTGGGCGAAGCTCTTCACCGAGCTTTCGCCGCCGCCTTCCTCGGCGACCCGGTAGAGCGCGGTCTCGGCCTCCTCGATCTGCGCCTTGGGCTCGACCTCCTCGCTGGTGTCCAGAGCGCGCTCGACCATCTCGCGGCCGACCCCGACCAGCGCCCTGAGCAAAGCGAGGTCGTAGATCTGCTCGGCGAAGTCGCGGGCGCCGATGATCGCCGCGCTCGAGCCGGTGAGCTGGGCGAGATAGGAGGGGCCGCCAAGCTCCTTCATCTCCTCGTCCGCCTCGAACAGGGGGCGAAGGGTGACCGGATTGGCGATCATGTTCTTGTCGAGCAGGCGCAATATCTGCTCGTAGATGCGGCCGTGCAGCGGCTCGAAGAAATGCTCGGGCCGCAGCTTCAGCTGGATGTCCTCGGCGAGGCGGTTGTCGATCAGCAGGGCGCCGAGCAGGGCTGCCTCGGCTTCGACGTTGTGCGGCAGGGATTGGGCGCCGGTGCTCGGCGCGATGTCGTTGACGGGTTGGAGAAGGGCCATGACGATTCTCTAAACCATCCCGCGCCGGGCTCAAGCCAACAACCCTGTGGAACTGATGTGGATAGGCTCGGCCGGTCCTTTCCTCGGCGTCATTCTGACGAAGTCAGGGTCTATGAACACGGAGGAATGCCGGCATCCGAGACCGGCGTTCATGAATGCTGAATCGAATTCAGCATGACGATCGGGCGGATGGCCAGCCTTGATCGAGCCGCCGACCGGTTTTGTCGAAACGAAGCTGGCGCCCCGGCGGAAAGCGGGCAGCAGCGGCGCGCCAGGGAGCGGGCCGGTAAGAGGAGTTCAGAATGAGAATGACGATGATTGGATCGGCGGTCGCCATCGCGATCTCCGCGACCGCGCCCGCGGCGGCGCATCCGGAGGACCAGGCGATCAACCGGGTCTATGCGGCCATCGCCGACGCGAAGGCGCGCGGTGACGGCGCCGCGGTCGCCGACGCTTTCGCGCCTGAGGCGCTGGTGATCGATGCGCGGCCGGGCGGCGTCTCGTCGCCGGCGGAGATGCGGGCAAACTACGCCGCGATGA